>CAYFLF010000029.1:0-13936 GCA_964343725.1 uncultured Bordetella sp. | reverse complement strand
CAAGCGCCCGATAGCGACAAGTTTGTTTACAAAATGAATTGGCTCACGGCACTTGAGCAGTGGTTGCAAACTGAAATGGTGCAATACCCTAAGTTGGTTTTAATGGGTGACTTCAATATCACTTGGGACGATGCAGACGTGTGGGACCCTGTCGCCTTAGCCGATACCATTCATTGCACCAAAGAAGAACGCGCGCATTTCAAGGCATTGTTAGATTTGGGAATGGTCGACGCATTCAGGTTATTTACTCAAGCCGAAAAAAGCTTTTCATGGTGGGATTACCGCGAATTTGCATTTCGCCGCAACAGAGGCTTACGCATCGACCATATCTTGGTATCGAACGCACTCAAAGACCAAGTGCGTGCATGCGTGATTGATAAATTACCCAGAAAAAATGAGCGCCCGAGCGATCACACCCCAGTGGTGCTGACTCTAAATTAAGCGCTTACTCTCGTATTCCTAGCTCTTGAATTTTGCGGGTAATGGTGTTGCGCCCGATACCGAGTTTTTGCGCAGCTTCGATACGACGACCACGGGTATTTGCCAACGCAGTTTGAATTAACCGTGCTTCGACACGATTGACCATTGCGTCCCAAACGTCAGTGCGTCCCGCAACCAACAAACTCATCGCCTCCGCTTCGAATCCTTGCTCCCAATCTGCACCAGGAAGATTGAGTACGACGGGCGAAGTAGATGGTTTGGAGGAGAAATCTTGAGAAGAATTTTCAAAGGTTGACTCAGGAGAACCATCATCTAGTGAGTCATGAAGTTCGAGAGCGTGTGGTTCAGTGGCAGTTCCCAAAACCTCTGGAGGCAAATCTTTCAACTCAATCACTTGGGCTGGCGCCATCACGGTCAGCCAATGACAAATGTTTTCGAGTTGTCGAACGTTACCCGGAAAACTAAATTGGTTCATTCGCGTTTGGGCTGTATCAGAAATACGCTTGGGCTCGACCCCTAATTGCTGCGCACTTTGTTGCAAGAAATGACGCGTCAAGGTGGGAATGTCTTCGGTGCGTTCGCGAAGAGCGGGTAGGCGCAAGCGGATCACGTTCAAGCGGTGGAATAGGTCTTCGCGAAACGCGCCTTCCTTGACCCGCTTTTCTAGATCTTGGTGGGTAGCAGCAATCACACGCACATTGGCTTTGATTGCGCTATGACCCCCGACACGGTAGAAGTTGCCGTCGCTGAGCACACGCAACAAGCGCGTTTGCAAATCGAAAGGCATGTCACCGATTTCATCTAAAAATAAAGTGCCACCTTCAGCTTGTTCAAAACGCCCTCTTCTGGTGGCCTGCGCACCCGTGAATGCACCACGTTCGTGCCCAAAGAGTTCACTCTCGAGTAAATCTTTGGGAATCGCAGCCGTGTTGATGGCGACAAAAGGTCCTTTGGTGCCAGCATCGCCTCGAGGCGAGTGTTTGTGTAATGCGCGTGCCACGAGTTCTTTGCCAGTACCACTCTCTCCAGTGATCATCACGGTGACGTGACTTTGGCTTAATCGTCCAATTGCACGAAAAACGTCTTGCATGGCAGGCGCTTGTCCCAGCATTTCTGGGGTTGCGTCTTGTAGATCACCTTGTGCTTGTTCTCGCTGGGTTTCATCTACCGCACGGCGGATTAACTCCACAGCTTTAGGCAGGTCGAATGGCTTGGGTAAATATTCAAAAGCACCACCTTGAAAGGCGGAAACCGCACTGTCTAAATCAGAAAAAGCCGTCATGATGATGACGGGCAATAAGGGCATGCGCTCTTTGACTTTGGTTAACAGATCCAGGCCAGAGCCACCGGGCATTCGAATGTCACTCACCAAGATTTGTGGCAAGGTATCTTCGCTAGCGTGATCCAGCGCTTGTAGAACTTCACGCGGCGAGGTAAAACTTCGAGTTGGCAAGTTTTCGCGCAACAAGGCCTTCTCCAGCACAAAGCGGATTGACTGGTCGTCATCAACTATCCAAATCGGTTTCATCTCAAAGTTACTTTCTTTTTTATCAAGCCAAGGGGATCACGATTTTGAAATCCGTCCGCCCCGGCTCGCTGTCACACTCAATCAATCCGTGGTGTTGCTGAATGAAGGTTTGGGCCAAATTAAGCCCCAATCCCGATCCGCCGTCCCGCCCCGATACCAGAGGAAAAAACAGGCGATCCTTGATTTCTTCTGGCACACCAGGTCCGTTGTCTACTACATGCAATTCCAGTGCCAACCTATGGCGATTTTTTCCAAAAGTTGCTTGTCTAAAAATACGGGTTTTCAAGACAATTTGCGCATCGCCAACGGCGATTTTTTCTGACAAAGCATGGGCCGCGTTATGCACGATATTGAGCACAGCCTGAATGAGCTGCTCTCTATCGCCTCTGATGTCAGGGATGGAGATGTCGTAATCGCGCACCACCTTGAGGCCGCGCGGAAACTCCGCCAGTATCAAAGTTCGCACGCGCTCACACACTTCGTGGATGTTGACTTCCCCCACCACACGTGGCCGACGGTGAGGTGCCAACAGGCGATCTACCAAGAGCTGCAGCCTATCTGCTTCATGCACGATGACTTGGGTGTATTCCACCAAGTCGCGTCCAGCGACTTCCATCTGTAGCAATTGGGCGGCTCCTCGTATGCCACCTAGTGGATTTTTGATTTCATGCGCCAAGTTACGGATGAGTTCTTTATTGGCTTGGGCTTGATCGATCAAACGATCTTCTCGCTCCAAACGCGCCTGCTGCTCGAGGGGTAGCAATTCGACCAAGACTTCACTTTCCTTGTCGGTCGGGGCAACGATCACATGCACCGGCAATGGTTCTGCTATTGGCCTGCGCAAATGGGCGTCATAACGCATCACAACAAACGCTTTGTTTTGAGCCCCTTTCAACACGCTCTCAAAACCAGCAGGCTTTAAGAAATACTGCGAGAGGGAATCGCCCTCGATATGGCGCTTGGAGACTCCCAACATATCCTCTAATGCAGAGTTCGCAAACACAACTTTGCCGTCCACATGGACTACCGCGACCAAGGTGGCCAATATGTCAAAAGCTTGCGAGTAGGGATGCGTGCTCATGGTTCAGTTGGGGGACTAAAAAAAAGGACGGCTTGCGCCGTCCCTTCTATGCAACAGCGTTGCGACCGATTACAGAGAGTAGTACATGTCGTATTCAACGGGATGGGTTGCTTGGCGGAAACGTGTGACCTCTTGCATTTTGAGTTCGATGTATGCATCGATCATGCTGTCGGTGAATACACCGCCTTTGGTCAAGAATGCACGGTCTTTGTCCAAGTACTCCAAAGCTTGATCCAAGCTGTGGCACACGGTTGGCACCAATGCATCTTCCTCTGGTGGCAAGTGGTAGAGGTCTTTGGTTGCAGCTTCACCTGGATGAATCTTGTTTTCGATACCGTCCAAGCCTGCCATGAGCAATGCTGAGAAGCAGAGATAAGGGTTGGCCATTGGATCAGGGAAACGAGCCTCAATGCGACGCGCTTTGTCAGACGCCACGTGAGGAATACGGATCGAAGCAGAACGGTTACGGCTGGAGTAAGCCAATTTCACAGGCGCTTCAAAGCCAGGGACCAAACGCTTGTAGCTGTTGGTGGTGGGGTTGGTGATCGCATTCAAAGCACGTGCGTGCTTGATGATGCCGCCGATGTAATACAAAGCGGTATCGCTCAAACCAGCGTAGCCTTTGCCAGCAAACAGGTTCTTGCCATCTTTCCAAACGGATTGGTGAACGTGCATGCCAGAACCGTTGTCGCCCACTAAAGGTTTGGGCATGAAGGTCGCTGTTTTGCCAAATGAATGCGCCACGTTCCAAACCACATATTTCAGTTTTTGGGTCCAGTCAGCGCGCTCAACCAAAGTGGAGAACTTGGTGCCGATTTCGTTTTGACCTGCGCCAGCGACTTCGTGGTGGAACACTTCAACGGGGATACCCATTTCTTCGAGAATCAAAGCCATTTCGGCGCGCATGTCTTGCATGCTGTCGACTGGAGGTACGGGGAAGTAGCCACCTTTTACTGTAGGACGGTGGCCTTTATTGCCGCCTTCCATGACTTTCTCAGAGTTCCATGGCGCTTCGTACTCGTCGATCTTGAAGAAAGAGCCAGACATATCGTTGCCCCAACGGACATCATCAAAGATGAAAAATTCTGGTTCTGGTCCGAAGTAAGCGGCATCGCCCAAGCCAGAGGCTTTCAAATAGGCTTCTGCGCGCTTGGCAATTGAGCGTGGGTCACGGTCATAGGACTTGCCGTCGCCTGGCTCGAGCACGTCACAGCTGAGTACCAAAGTGGACTCTTGAAAGAAGGGGTCAATGAAAGCGGACATGGCGTCAGGCATTAACAACATGTCTGAGGCTTCAATGCCTTTCCAACCTGCGATAGAAGAGCCGTCAAACGCGTGGCCTTCTGTGAATTTGTCTTCGTTGAATGCGGACACGGGCACGCTCACGTGCTGCTCTTTGCCTCGGGTATCGGTAAATCGGAAGTCAACGAACTTGACTTCGTTCTCTTTCACCATCTTCATCACGTCTGCGACGGTCTTGGCCATTAGGCTCTCCTTCAAGGGTAGGTTGGTTGTCTAAAAATACGTTGTTTATCGAAGCATTATTTATGCCAGTGATCGCTTGGAAAACGACTCTTTGGCGAAGACTTCTTGATGCTTATTCTGCCCTGAGTTTGACCCTGTTTAGGTCACAGGCTACAACTTCAGACAAATCAGACCCATTTCATGCATTCACTATTATGGTGCATTTTATTAATTTTTGCACTATTTTAGTGAATAATTAGGGGCGCACCAATTCGGGGCCGAATTTCAGCTCAAAGGTTTTCAAACCCTTTAAGAGTTCTGGATAGGCACGATCGACCAAAGCAGGTTCACCTTTCACGCCAAGTTCAATATGGCGACCGTATTCAGGATGGTCCACACTGGGCAAACTGAAAACCTTGATTCCCTCGAATTCTTTTTCCATTTGTTCCATCAAGGGCGTCAGCATGGCCTCCATCGATCCAAAAATAATGACCGATTTCTCCATCCATGCCGCTTCCAAAAACAAGTGCTGGTAATGGGTGTCTAGCACCCACTCCATCATGGGCCAAGCCATCACCGGAAAACCGGGCACAAAGTGCACTGCACCTCCACCGGGCCCATGGCATGTAAATCCTGGAATCTTGTTGTAGGGATTGGGAATGATTTGTGCGCCGACTGGAATAACACCCATGTTCAAGCGATGCACATTGTTGGGGTGATCTGGCTCATAGGGAACGCCTTGCTCCTTGGCAATGTCTTTCATGCGTTCGCGAATGAAAACCTCTGCCTCTGGATGCAAGCTCAACTCTTGCCCTAACGCTTTGCCTGCACATTGACGCGTGTGATCATCAGGCGTAGCACCTATACCGCCACAAGAAAACACAATACTGTTGCTAGTGAATGCGCGTTTGAGGGTGCGCGTAATACGCTCAGGCGAATCTCCCACATAGTCTGCCCAATCAAGACTCAGCCCCCTGGCAGATAACAGTTCGATGGTTTTGGGAAGGTGTTTGTCAGCGCGTTTACCAGAGAGGATTTCGTCGCCGACGATGATGAGGCCAAATTCAGGGCGTTGGGGGGTTGTTGCTTGATTCATCTGCCAATGCTAGCGCAGGTACTGGCACCGAAGCGCCAACCACGACAGGATTAGCCTCTGCACGCATATTCTCCAAAGCACCTAAGCTGTAATGGGTGAACCACAGCGCTGTAAAAGCAAATACCAAGGAGTACACCCAAATCGCCACTGGCACCAACACCACAAAAGCTGCAGCAAATAGCGCACCCGACGCCCACACCATGCTAGGTAAGGCACCCATAAAACCTGTGATCACACCAATCGACAACAGTGGTAATCGGTGCTTGCGACCAATCGCAATGCGTTCATCACGGCTCGCGTGTGCAACCAAGGCATCAAACACCATCACGCGGTAACTTAACCAACCCCAAATAATGGGTGGCACGATGAACATCAAAGGAGGGACTACCCATAAGGGCAGAGAAATCAGCATGGCCAGCATGGCAGATATCGTTGAAACCAAGGTCCAAACGATGCTGTTAAACACCGTACCCCCATGCTTCATCGCGAGGTGCGCAAAACGGCGCTGAACCACCAAGCTCACCAAGGCTGGGCCCATCATTAAAGAGACAGCCAAGAGAGACATCACCACCAAAATGGGCGTGATTGAAAAAATAACCACCAAAGGCACCAATACGCCCTGTAAATCACCAGCACCATGGGCCTGCATCCAGTCCATCATGCTCTGCATGACCTGCCACGACATGAGAAATTCGCTAACTAGGTCTTGGGTCGGCTGCCAATAAAAGTAGCCCCAACTCAGGGCCAGTACAAGCAACATTACCTGCGGCAACAAGGCCAAAGCCATGATGCGTGGCATGAAGCAGTACGCCAACGCACGCCAAAGGGAATCAAAAAACAGTCGCATAGGGAAAAGCATAACCCACCCTGTCAGGTGTGGCTAGTCATTCCCAAGGCAGTTAGTAGCCTTTTAATACCTAATATTTGTTGATTTATAAAACTATTACCGTAATCTCGGCCTTCTGTGACCTGATCTCTAATGCCGGTGGGTTCAAAGTGAGAGTCAAACTTCGCTGTGCCAAAGAGCATGTCCCAACAGGGTAGAAGCACGCTGAAGTTATGCCCACCGAGCACTGCCTCGCCCTTGGCATTCAAACTTTCGTGCCCTAAGCCAATTGCATGGTGAAGCCGATGAAAGCGTGGACTCACCCACAAACGCTCCCCCCACCGTCCAAAACTCAGGCGCAGGTTGGCATGTTGAAAGTTTTCGCTCAATTGCGTCAAAGCGACCACCGCCACAAACTGGCTGGGCGCAATCCCTACCAACTGCGCCACCAAAACCCAAATGACCGCGCGCAACAAGTCATCAAGCAAATGGTTACGGTTATCGCTCCACTGCGTCATATGGCGCTGCGAATGGTGCACCGCATGTAAAGCCCACCACCAGTTCCACTGGTGCTGTGCGCGGTGAATCCAGTAGTTCACAAAATCAAATAACACCAGGTACAAAACAAAGCTCAGAATGGGCCCGTCGGTGACGCCAGGCCATAAATCCTCAAGATGGAAAGAACCAAAACCAGCCACGCGTAAATGGCCCATGAGTTCGTCCATCAATGGGTCGACGCTAAAAAACAAACACAAGCGAAACAGCCCCAGGCGATGGATCAGGGTGTAGAACACATCGGTACGCACGGCGGCATGATCGGTCATCGGCTCAATCGGACGCCAACGTTGCAATGGGCCAATGATGGCCAACATGATTGCAATTTGTATCAAGCCAACCAGCAACCAACCCGTGGCGTCATAAACATCTTCTAGACGATTAGCCAAACCCCAAGCAAAAGCCAAGGGTTGAAAGACAGTCTCAAACAAGCCCTCTTGGACTGTAGAAAAAAGATCGATCAGCGCGTCCATGCCGCGAATTGTGGATGCTCTTGCAAAGTAGCGAAACAAAGCCCCTTAGATTTCAGGCCTTCAATTAAGGGTTCTAGCACTGCCGGTGCCCACGGATCTTTACGTGACCAGATTCCAAGGTGCGCCATCAAAATATCGCCCTCTTTAATTTTGCGAAGTGCGTTTTGTAGCAACTGCGCGTTGGGAAATTTCTCACTAGAGAGTTCATCACCTAAAAAACCTGCATCTGCCCATCCCACATGACCAAAACCGCATTGCTTGGCAGCGGCCAGCAAAGATGGAGACGTTTTCCCGCCTGGCGCGCGAAACAAGGACAAAGGTTTTTTGCCCGTGATTTCTTGTAAGCGGGAATTGGCACGTTGAATTTCTGCGCAGTATTGCTTAGGCGTCCAAATGCTGGAGATGCCTTTGTTAGGCCCCGCGCTCGGCTTCATCTTCCAACCCTCTGGCGAGTGGTCCGCCTGCCAGTACACATGATCAAAAGTATGCGAAGCAAATGCATGCCCCTCTTCCGCACGCGCACGCCACCAAGGCGCCCAATGCTCACCCAAAGTGCCGTCACCTTCTTGGGTGGGCTCATTCGCAGCAAAGAAAGTGACTTTGACTTGCTGGCGTTTCAGCACATCGGCAATCAAGGGTGCAACGCCCATATGGCCTGTGTCGAAGGTCAGATAGACAGGTTTTGCACACAGCGCAAAAGCTTCAAAGCATAAACCCGCAAGGGCAGATATAAAAAATGCGCGTTTAAAAACGCTTGGCATGGTCTAAGGTCCAAATACCGTGGGGCGATTTACCCACCTTCACTTGGCGCACCAACTTGCCCGTGGCGAGATCAATCACACTCATCTTTTTGATCCAACGCGAGGAGACTAGCAACAACTTACCGTCAGCGGTGACCTCCATGCAGTCAGGGCCGCCTGGAGCCTTGAACTCGGCAACAGACTGCAAGCTTGTCAAGTCAATTTTGTGGACGGTATTCGCAACACGGTTACTCACCAACACATGACGACCGTCTCCTAATGCGCGAAATGCGTGGGCACCTTCGCCCGTAGGAATTTTTTTCACCAATTTGGGTTGAGCGCCAGATACATCAAATACTTCCACGCCATCCGAACCCGTCAAGCCAACCAGCAGGTATTTGTCATCTGCCGTACCAAATACATCGGCGGGCATTTCACCTGTTTTGAAACGCCACTTGAGTGTTTGTGTGGCCAAATCCACCGCCACCAATTCGTTGCTGTCTTGCATGGTGGCATAGGCAATGGTGCTTTTGCTGTCTATCCAAATATGGCTAGGCGTTTTGCCAGAGGGAATGCGTTTGACTAAAGCCAACTCGCTTCCATCCCATCGGTAAATATCAATATGGTTGAGGCGATTCGCAACGGTGACGAACCACTTCATGTCTGGTGAAAAACGCAACTGGTACGGGTCTAGCGTTTTACGCACCACGCGTTGAACTTGGGCTGTGCGCGGGTCGATGAACGTTAAAGAATCGCCCCCCGCATTGGCCACAATCACCGACTTTTCGTCTGGTGTTAGATACAAATGATGCGGCTCTTTGCCAGTTGGAATGCGTTGCGTGACAGACCAAGTGATGGGGTCAATCACGCTGACATTGGCGTCTTGCGAATTGAGAACAAAAATGGGGTTGGCTGCGTAAGCCTGCCAACCCGTAAAAATTAAAAAACAACCAAGCGCAAATCTAATCAATGTTTTCAACAAAATATTTCCCGAAAATTCAAGTCTCAAGTGTAACGAGATAGCATTGCCCTATGCGCACTATCCCTATTAGAAATGCAGAAATTGAAGTTGACTTGATCAACGTCAAAAGCACTTTGGCACCCATTGTTTTTTTGCACGAAGGTTTGGGATCTGTTGCGATGTGGCGAAGCAAACTTGGCTATTGGCCTGAGCTCGTCTGCCAAGCCACTGGCCGCAGTGGCGTGGTGTATTCGCGTCGTGGTTATGGGCAGTCCAGTTGGATTGACGATGTGCGTGGGGCAAATCGCTTGCAACCAGACTATATGCACCGCGAAGCATGGGAAGTTCTGCCAGAGTTACTCTCCACTCTGCAAATTGAAAATCCTGTTTTATTGGGCCATTCTGATGGGGCGACGATCGCCCTGCTCTTTGCTTCACGCTTTGCTACTTCTGCGTGTATAGCCATGGCACCGCATGTGATAGTTGAAGACATCTCCATCCGCTCCATCGAAGCTGCCAAGATCGCCTATGAGACTGGAGACCTCAAAACTCGGCTCGCGAAATTCCACCAAGATGTCGACTGTGCCTTTTGGCAATGGAACGATGTGTGGTTGTCGCCCGCTTTTCGCAGTTTTGATATCCGTGAAGAATGCCACCAAATTACCTGCCCAGTTTTGGCGATACAAGGCAGACAAGATGCTTATGGCACGCTGCAACAAATTCACGATATAGCGCCTGCTGGAACGATTGAGAGGCAAGTGATTGAAAACTGCGGGCACTCACCCCACCGCGACCAATCAGACAAGACATTGGCTCATGTGAAATTATTTTTGGCAGATAAAGCCTGAAGTTCATCAGGCGTGATCCAACGCCATTGGCCAGGCGCCAAATCTTGTGGCAACTGCATGGCACCAATTTGCGAGCGATGCAATCCCACCACTGCATTGCCAACCGCTATCAACATACGCTTGACTTGGTGGTACTTACCTTCTGTCAAAGTCAAACGCATATGGTTTTGAGAAACTGCCATACAGGCTGCAGCTTTAACGGGTTTGGGCGAATCATCCAATACCACCCCTTCCAACAAAACTTGCACCTGCTTGTCCGTGATGGGATGTGCAGTGGTGACTTCATACACCTTTGGAACATGATGGCGGGGTGAGCTCATACGATGAATCAAGGGACCATCATCTGTCAGCACCAACATGCCCGTGGTGTCTTGGTCTAAGCGGCCCACTGCTTGCACACCTTGCACGGCGCTCTTTTGAGGTCTTTGACGCAAAGGCGCCGGTAGCAGGGTGTAGAGGCTTGGCCATGCAGAAGGCTTGTGTGAACACTCGTAGCCCGCTGGTTTATGCAACAACACATAGGCTTTGGAGTGAAAGGGCCACACCACGCCTTGCACACGAAATGGCATACCTTCATGCACTGCAATGTCATGCGTGGCGTCATCGCAGACGACAAATCCCAGTCCTTCGTCTATTTGGACATAGCCTTGTTGCACCAATCCCGCACAAATACGTCGAGTGCCAAAACCTTGCGAATAGAGGACGTCTTGCAGTTGCATAGGGGCGAATCCTAATGCGAGTCTCCTAGGTGAAAACTAGGGCTGACGCAGCGTCAACACTTCCTACAATGAATTTTTGATTAGCCACCGTCCATCATCTCAGGAGTTTTGCCATGCAACGCCGCCATTTTTTCCAAAACACAGCCTTGGTCACATCTGGCGCAATTGCTGGTTGCGCCCTCCCTGGTTATGCAGACCATCAAGTCAAAACACCTTTTAAGGTAGCGGCAACCCATATTCCAATCGTCGGTTCTGATGAGATGTTCCCAGTGCGTCGCATCTATTGCATTGGACGTAACTACGCTGCCCACGCTCGTGAAATGGGGTCAGACCCCACCCGCGAACCACCGTTTTTCTTCCAAAAACCTACCGATGCCATTCAATATGTCAAAACAGGCACCGTTGCAGACCACCCTTATCCACCGCTAACCAAAAACTACCACTATGAGGCTGAGCTGGTTGCCATGCTAGATAAAGGCGGGCGCAATATTCCTGTCGCCAAAGCGCTCGATTTGGTTTATGGCTACAGCTTGGGGCTTGATATGACACGTCGTGATTTGCAACGCGCTTTGGGCGATGAGAAGAAGCCCTGGGAAATTGGTAAGAGCTTTGACAAATCAGCCCCCATCGGTGCTGTGCATAAAGTCGCTCAAACGGGACATTTCACGCAAGGTGAAATCTGGTTAAAGGTCAATGGCCAAACCAAGCAAAAAGCGGATCTCAAACAAATGATCTGGTCGGTCGCCGAACAAATCTCCAAGTTGTCCGAAGCGTTTGAACTTTTCCCAGGGGACATCATTTACTCAGGTACGCCCGAAAACGTGGGACCCGTCGTGCGGGGCGATGTCATTGAAATGCATATCGATGGTTTGCCCAACTTGAGCGTGAAAATTGTTTAAACACACTATCTCTCGAACCATGATTCGTCTCATCCGACATTCTTTTTTAGTAGCGCTTTATGCGTTTACGCTTTCATTACCCACCTTTGCGCAAACATCGGGCGCAACCAGTGGTACTCCTATCAAAATCATCGTGCCGTTCACGCCTGGTACCGGCATGGACACTATTGCGCGCACCATTCAACCGCGCTTAGCGGAGCGAACTGGTCAAACTGTCCTGGTGCAAAACCTGCCAGGCGCGAGTGGAAACATAGGCGCAGACTTTGTCGCGAAATCTGCACCCGACGGCAACACCTTGTTAATGGGTGCCAACACCATGTTGATCGCCTCGCAACTCTACAAAAACACACCGTTCAATCCCGTTAAAGATTTCGCACCCGTATCTATGTCAGCCTATGGCACCTTGATGTTGGTGGCACATCCCAAAACGGAGATCAAGTCCATCAAAGATTTAGTGCGCGTAGCGACTAGCAAGCCTGGATTTCTCACCTTTGGATCACCTGGCGTAGGCACTCCCCACCATATGGCGATGGAGTTATTCAAACTCGAAACCAAAACATTTATGTTGCATGTGCCCTATCGCGGTACAGCAGGCTATACCCAAGATTTATTGGCAGGTGAATTGATGGTGGGGTTTTTACCCGTGCACGTGGCGCAAGGTTTTGTGAAGTCGGGCAAGCTCAATGCATTGGCTGTAGGCAGCACCAAACGCCATCCTGTTGCTGCGGATATCCCCACATTTTTAGAGCTTGGCTATAAAGAAATCGACGTAGACCTGTGGTACGCCTTCTTTGTTCCCGTCAAAACGCCAACCGCAACGGTTTCTAAATTGCATGCCGACTTAAGCGCCATCATTGCGCAAGTTGCTGTCAAAGACATTTTGGGCAAAGCGGGCTTGGATGCGAGTGCTTCAACGCCTGAGGAGCTTGCGTCTATCGTGGCAAAGGACTACCCACGGTGGGGTCGTGTGATTCAACTCAAGGGAATTTCTGGCGATTGAGGTTGCTCACGCATCAAGGCAGCATTGCATTAGCAGCCTGAACAATCGCTGATGCATCGACACCGAAATATTGACGTAATGCAGCCCGCGTGTCGCTGCGTCCGAACCCATCAGTACCCAGCGTTTTATACGCTCGGCCTTCAGGAATGAAAGCTCTCACGCTTTCTGTCACCGCGCACACATAGTCTGAGGCCGCTAACACTGGGCCTTGGCTCTTTGACAACAATGCGGTTAGATGCGCCTTAGTCTTTGTATCTCTCTCTGCACATGTTCGACCATCTCGGGCTAATTCACTCCAACTTGTGACGCTGATCACTTCCACCTCCACACCTTGCGCTACCAAAAGTTTGGCAGCAGCCAGCACTTCTAGCAAGATAGCGCCCGAGCCCATCAATGTCACGCGTTTTGTCGTTGAATTATTTTCTGGCTTGAATTCGGAAATTCGGTATGCACCACGCAATACATCTTGGGTATTTTCGATTGCTATGTCAGGGTTGGCGTAGTTTTCGTTCATCAAGGTGATGTAATAAAAAACATCCACCTGCTGCTCCACCATTTCGCGCATGCCTGCATCCAAAATAATGGCTAACTCGCCCGCAAAAGCAGGGTCATACGCTTTGCAATTGGGAATGGTGGCTGCCACCAAATGGCTACTACCGTCTTGGTGCTGTAAGCCTTCGCCACCCAAAGTCGTGCGACCAGAAGTTGCTCCTAATAAAAAGCCTCTGGCTCTTTGGTCTGCAGCCGCCCATATGGCATCGCCAACGCGCTGAAAACCAAACATCGAGTAGTAGATGTAGAAAGGCAACATGGCAAAACCATGCACGCTGTAACTGGTCGCAGCCGCAGTCCAACTGGCAAGCGCACCTGCCTCGCTGATACCTTCTTCCAAAATTTGACCATCCAAGGCTTCGCGGTAACTCAGCACAGAACCAATGTCTTCAGGCGCGTAACGCTGGCCCATACTGCTGTAGATGCCCACTTGCTTAAACAAATTGGCCATTCCAAACGTACGCGCTTCATCCGCCACGATGGGCACGAGGCGTTTACCCAAAACAGGGTCTTTCAACAGATTGCCCAACATACGCACAAATGCCATGGTGGTGCTCATCTCTTTGCCATCGGCTTGCATTGCAAACTGGGCATAGGTTTCTAAGGCAGGCACTGGCAAGGTCCCACAATCGGTTTGGCGCTTAGGCATGCTGCCACCGAGATCTTGCCGGTGCTTCAACAAATACGCCATCTCAGCGCTGTCGGGTGCTGGTTTATAAAACGCCAAGCCTTTGGCCTGTGCGTCTGTCAACG
>CAYFLF010000028.1:0-14443 GCA_964343725.1 uncultured Bordetella sp. | reverse complement strand
TTGGACCGCCGCTTGTACGAAAAACGTGTGTTCCCAGCCATTCAACTTAATCGCAGTGGTACCCGCCGCGAAGAGATGTTGCTTGCGCCAGAAATCTTGCAAAAAACCCGCATCTTGCGCCAATTCATGTTCAATATGGACGAGATCGAGTCCATGGAATTGATGCTCAAAAACATGAAGGCCACCAAGACAAACGTGGACTTCTTTGACATGATGCGCCGCGGCGGCTAAGACGCAAGATCTAGGGAAAACGCCCTACAGCTATCTTCGAGCCAAGATAAAAATGGCTCATGAGGATTACCAGCGCAATTGCCTTGTTAGGGGTTTGCATCTTGGCAGGATGCGCAGGCCCCAAGGTAGTTCATGCCCCGCCGGTTGAAACGCCAGCGCCTCCACCCCCGCCAGTATCGGAAACCAAACCCCTACCTAGCTTTGTATCCACTGCGCGCATGCCCCAGCAATACCGCCAAGATGCTGCCAAACATATCTATTCCCAAAACCAACACCGTATCTACAAAGGAAAGCTTCCGCCTCTTTTGTATGCCATCGGTGTGGTGACATTTGAAGTTGACATGGACGGAAAAGTCCAATCCTTCGATTGGATGCGCAAACCCAAACAAGCCCCCGAGGTTATTCAAGAAATCGAACGCACGATCAAGGCAGCTGAACCGTTTCCAGCGCCCATTCACCTAGGACGTGTGCGTTACACAGAAACATGGCTTTGGCACAAAAGCGGGAAATTTCAACTCGATACCCTGACGGAAGGCCAAATTTAATTCTGTCGCTGCGTGTTAGGGCTGGGTAAAACATCTTGAGGTGGCGCGTGGTACCAATAGTGTTTCTGTTGTTCACGGGTGCAACGCATTTGTAGTGGTTGATCGCTTCGCCAAATTGCTGCTCCACACCAGACGCTTTGATATACCTGTATACCTTCTGAGGCATAACGCTGCATGACCTCGGCTCGCGGATGACCAAAACGGTTGCGATATCCCGCTTGCACCCAAGCCAAACTAGGCGATACGGCTTTCAAAAAGCCAGTGGTAGATGAGGTCGCGCTACCGTGATGTGGCACCAATAGCCAATCTGCTTTTAAATTAACGCCACTATCTATCAATTGTTTTTCTTGCGCGGCTTCAATGTCTGCAACTAACAAAGCGCTCCCCCCACTCGCGCTCTCTATGCGCAGCACGCAACTCAGGGCGTTCGGTTTGCGTTTTTTGGCGTAGTCCTCTGGTTGGGGGTGCAAAACTAAAAATTGAACGCCATCCCATTCCCACTGTTGTCCAGCCAAACAATCGCGCATGGGGTGCTGAGAGCGCAATAAGTGGTCAGACGGTATCGAAGTCCATACATCGGCTTGTGGTTGCATCCTAAGAACACTCATCGCTCCACCACTATGGTCACTGTCTTGATGGCTAATGATGACGCGATTCAATCGCTCGCCCAATGCCATCAAAAGCGGAACTAACACGCGTTGCCCAGCATCGGTCTCTGGTGAGTAACGCGGGCCGGTGTCATAGAGCAGACTTTTGCTCGCAGTTCGAACCAATACCGCATGACCCTGTCCCATATCTGCGCCGATTAGCTCAAACTCACCCGTAGGGGGTCTAGGTGTCTGCCATTGAAGCACTGGCACGATGCACAGCGCACCAGAAAATCGCCACCACCATGCCACAGGTGCAGCGAATACATACATACCTGCAATGCTCATCAGCCCCATCCACAACGGTGCTGCTGGAACTGACCATTGCGCCCAAGAGAAGCTCGCCATCCAATGAAGCAATTCACCAAGGCCAGCTACAGCCCACGTCGCCAAGTTCCATCCCAGCGGTACGAGTAAACCCAACATGGACAAGGGCGTTACGACACAAGTTACCCATGGAACAGCAATGAGATTGGCGACAAAACCGATTAATGACACTTGGTGAAAAAACAGCAGGCTCACAGGAGCCATGCATATGCTCATCAAGAGTTGTTCTCTCAACAGAGCGGGTAAAAATTGAAATGACCGCGAACCTATAAACAAAATCGACACTGCTATAAAACTCAACCAAAAACCTGCCTGTAAAAAAGCCCAAGGATCCGCGATCAAGACCACCGTTGCAGCGAATAACAAAACTAAATAATTGGGCCATTTCAGACCGAATATTCGCAAGGTCAAGACCGTGCATAGCATCCATACGGTGCGCTGGGCTGGAATAGCCCATCCCGTGAAAGCGCTGTAGCCCACTGCTGTTAGAAGCGCTGCTATCAAGCCTATTTTTTGTGATGGCACCCACAAGCACCAAGACACTTGGCTCCAAAGATACGAACGCCGCCATACCCAAGCCACGCATCGCGACACCAGCCATGCGAGTGCCGTGATGTGTAATCCTGAAATAGCCATCAAATGTGCAACGCCAGTGGCACGAAATACGTCCCAATCTGCGCGATCAATCGCCGATTGGTCACCGATGAGAAGTGCAACCACTACACCAACTCCGGCTTGATTGCCAACTCTCTCATACACCCACTCTCGAACGAATTGGCGCGAGCGTTCCAGCGGATATTGCCAACTGCGCGAGAGCAGAGTTGGGGTGGTGTCATGCACACCGTGCCTTACATAGCCTGTAGCTTGTATGCCCTGCTCCCATAACCACAACTCATAGTCAAAACCATGGGGGTTGATATGGCCGTGCGGTGCTTTTAGTTTGACGGAGAACCTCCACATATCGCCTGCTTGCGCATTCTTTGGCGATGGACTTGCGTCTTGGACATTTGCATACCAACCCAACAAAACTAGGGGTGGTAGTTTTACCTGCTCCCCGTTTGCAAGAGCGGCAGATTGCACAGCAAAACGAAAACGTATGTTTTCTTGCATTTTCTGCGGCATGGCAGTAATGCGCCCTGTTACCTCGATTACCTGCCCTTCTAATTGCGGAGAAATTTGGTTTTCAAGAAACCACTGAGCGCGAGTTGCAGGGTAAAAAAATCCACCCACACAAGCAACCACGCATACAAAAACGCATTGCACCCAAGTTGCCAGAATTAACCGATGTCGTTGGAGGGTAAAAGTGGCTAGCGCAAGCAAAGACGCATAAAAACCAATCAGGTTGATCTCAGCTAGCCAAAGTTCAGGTTGTTGCAGCTGTAGCGCTGTTCCAGTGATCCAACCTAAGCAAAAGTACAGTAGTAATGAAAACACCCGAACATGTTCGGGTGTTAGTGATTAGTTGGCGTAAGCCTTTATTTCAAAAACTGGAAGTGCTATTTACTCAACCAGTGGAAGGCTTAGCCGCACATACTTCTTTTTTCAAGGCCGCCATATAGGTGTTCGGACGAATCGGCGTTTCACGGTTGCGCCACTCCTGCAGGTCTTCCGACGATACCTCTCTGCCCTTACCCATTGACTTGTCAAAATAACTGATGGACAAGCGCGCGACCATATCCGTTTTGCAGTACACACGCAAACGCATCATGTAGGACGCATAGGGTTCGCCCGTGGGTGTCGTTTCTGCCTTGGCCAAGTTAGTCAATACCCATGCATAACGCGATACATGCACCGGCATCACTGATTCTTTGTCAAAGAAATACTGTGCCTCAGGCTCTTTGGTCAATTCGCTCCATTCCGCCCGAGCAGAATTGCTCCAACCAAGCAACAGACCCAATATGAATACGCAAGTAGCTAATGCACGAAACATCATATTGCCCTCTAAATTTATACAACTGTCAGATGCAAAATGCATCGTCAGCATGACGCAAATCTTGAGACGCGCAAACATAATCCATTTGGATTAATTTTGAGACCAAGATAAATGAAATGCGACAATCCCAACCATCGAGACCACACCTCCACAAACAGTTATGAGCGTATACGACAAACTCGCTGAGTTACAGATACAACTTCCCCCAGTTGCAGTGCCCGCGGCGGCCTATGTACCCTATGTTCAGACTGGAAATTTACTTTTTTTAAGCGGACATATTGCTAAAAAAGACGGCAAACCCTGGGTCGGACAACTTGGACGCACCATGCAGACGGCCGAAGGCAAAGAAGCCGCCCGCGCAGTGGCCATCGATTTATTGGGAACTTTGCACGCGGCAGTGGGAGACCTCAACAAAATTCAGCGTATTGTGAAAGTCATGAGCTTAGTCAATTCAACTCCTGAATTTGTCGAACACCATTTAGTCACCAATGGCTGTAGTGAATTGATCGGTCAGATTTTTGGCAACAAAGGAGCCCATGCCCGCAGTGCATTTGGAGTGGCTCAGTTACCGATGGGTGCATGCGTAGAAATTGAATTAATCGCAGAACTGGCTTGATGGAACCGACTGGCCTCACCGTAGATGCAAAAAAGATAGGTGAGCAGGCCTTTGGGCATATCCGTTCTACCGCAGATTTCGCGGGGCTCATGGGCTTCTTATGGGGTTTGCTGTTTGGAGTGGTAGTCGCTCTCAACGCGCTCAGCAATCTCAGCATTGCCAGTGAAATCGTCAGCACCCTTTTGCTTCAAAAATTCCCTAGTATGGTCACATGTATGTTGCTAGGTGTGCGTTTGGTTTTGTATCAATCACTGGAAGGTGATCGGCACTCTAGTGAAGTGCTACAAGACATCTTGGCTGCGCTATGGACCTCTTTGTTAAATGTTGTCATTTTTTTATTCTGCGCGTGGATAGGTTATTTTTTAGGTATCCAAGCATTGAATGCAGCTTTTGCATCACCAGCCCTAGAAGAACTGGCACAGCATTACCCTGTTAGTGAGTTATTACGCTTGTGCCTGCGAACTGGCATAGAGGCCTGCGGACTGGGTTGGCTTGGTCATTTAGACAAGCTAATTTTGAGCCGCGCCAAAGAATCACCCTCGCGCAGTGCCACGCGTTTGTTATGGCTCATGGTCATTTGGATCATATTGGTGGAGGCGATAGATTCCTATGCCCACTGGTTGCTGCGCCACCTCACTTGAAATATGTACCGCTCGACAACTCACCCCCTCACTTGGATCACTTGGAGATAGGCATGACGATCACTTCAACCCCTCACCTATCTGGGCAAAAAGGACACGCCATGCGTAATCTTTTGGTCATCACCGTCCTGGCGTTGGCGCTCATTTTTGCGTTTGGGTACTGGTTAGCGAAAAAGCAAGGTGTATTTGATGACAACTTAGTCTTGCGATTTAATGCCAACACAGGCGAGCATTTGAGCAATGGCATGAAAGTGGTCTACCAAGGATTTCCAATCGGTCAAGTCAAAAGCCTAGAACTCACGACGAGTGGTCATATCGAGGGCAGGCTTGAGGTGAAAGAAAAATACCGCGCTCTAGCCACCACTGGTTCTATCTTGGAATTGGCATCCACCAAGTTGGTAGGCGCTGAATTAGTCTTGCGTAAGCACCCAAGCAACACAGATAGTTTCAAAAACAATGATGAAATTGCTCTGAAACACTTTGATCTTGCACATGATCTGGAAAAAAAGGTGCTTGACAAAATAGACCCTGCCATTGCGCGCGTAATGGCGGTGACCGCTGAAATCTCTGATCCCCACAAAGGATTACCCGCCACTTTAGGCAATATCAACAAAACCCTGATTTCTACCGAAAAGCTGCTCAATAGTCTCAATGCACGCGCACAAGACCCAAGAGTGGATCATCTTTTGACCAATCTGGATCTTGGAAGTGCCAGCATGGTACGCAATGCTGAACTCACTGAAAAAACGATGCAAACAGCGCGTCAGGTTCTCACCAGCACGCAAAAAGTCATGGAAAGCACGCAAAAAACCATGGAGAGCACGAACAGTTTGGTCCAGAAATCCGAGCAAACCTTACAAGACTTCAGACAAGGCGGAATCGGTAAGTGGATAGCACCTGCTCGCCCTGCCAATGCGGCATCTTCACCCAAAAACTAAGGTAAGTTTTTAAAAACAGCTGGATCAGCTTTAGTCGCTGGAAAAAATATTGGTCACCGCTTGCATTTGATCCAAAGCGATACCGCAACCCCGTGCCACACAGGTGAGCGGGTCTTCGGCAATCAAAACAGGCAACCCAGTCTCTTCTGATAACAAGCGGTCCAAGTCTCTGAGTAAGGCCCCGCCACCCGTCAACATAATGCCGCGCTCTGCAATGTCAGAACTCAGTTCTGGTGGGGTTTTCTCCAGAGCAATCTTGACAGTTGAGACTAAGCTATTCAAGGCATCTGTCAGCGCTTCGAGCACTTCATTCGAGCTGATGGTGAAGCTTTGCGGAATTCCTTGGCTTAAATTGCGGCCTGTAATTTCTAGCTCTAGAACGCCTGATCCTGGAAAAGCAGTTGCGATTTCTTTTTTAATTCTTTCAGCAGTCTGCTCGCCAATCAACATACCAAAATTGCGACGAATGTAGTTGATGATGGCCTCGTCGAACTTATCGCCCCCAACACGCGCGCTATTTTTGTAAACCATTCCCCCGAGCGAAACAATTCCAACCTCGGTAGTACCACCGCCAATATCTACCACCATCGAACCACAAGCTTCCGTCACTGGTAGACCAGCGCCAATTGCTGCGGCCATGGGCTCTTCGATTAAAAAAACCTCCGAAGCCCCGGCACCAAGGGCCGACTCACGAATGGCGCGGCGTTCCACTTGTGTTGAACCACACGGCACACAGATCACGATACGTGGACTGGGGCGAAACAACATGGTCGGGTGCGCCAACTTGATAAAGTGCTTGAGCATTACCTCCGTCACCGTAAAGTCTGCAATCACGCCATCTTTCATGGGTCGAATCACTTCTATGCCTTCAGGCACTCGTCCCAACATTGTTTTAGCTTCATTTCCCACCGCTAGAACGGTGGTTTTGCCGTTGTGACGAGAATCTTTCCTAATGACTACAACGGAAGGTTCGTCAAGAACAATGCCTTGGTTTTTAATATAGACAAGGGTGTTTGCGGTGCCAAGGTCAATGGCAATATCGGTTGAAAAAAACCTACTAAATTTCATGACAGTCCAAGCCCTTGCTTTTTATTCGGGCTAATTATGGGGTGTCAGAAAATATAAAAAGACATTGGAGGTCGCTAGGAGCGCCCGCAATCTAAATAGTAATACTAAAAGGTAAAGAAAGAGAAAGTAACTTGTTGTTGAACAACAACCAAGCGTGGAGTCAGGCCTTGTAGGCGCGAAAACCAGAATAAATGCGTGAAACAGGACGACTGCGCTGTTCTGCATCTTGCGCTAATTGCGCACGAATACGGTCAAAAGTTGCTTTGATGCTGGACTTTTCATTCACAACAGTTTTGTAGCGACGCTCAAGAGCCACATCTGGCGGATCGATTTGAAAAACTGACTTGTCCAAGAGCATCTCCTTTTATCTTGTTGGAAATACAACGCATCAAGGATTCAACTGGTGGACAAGTCTTTCAAAAATTTTTAACGAACAACCGCGATTTGGTCCCGCTTACCTGATTTATAGGTATAAAGGGTTAAAGCGCCATTTTTAATGTCACCTTTGGAATCAAAGGCAATTGTTCCCGTCACGCCTTTGTAACCGCTGGTTTTTGCCAGTTCAGGCAGATACTTAGCAGGATCAGAAGATTTGGCCCTCTGCATCGCATCCACCATGACACTAACTGCGTCGTAAACATAAGGTGCGTAGAGCTTCACATCGTCATTGAAACGCTTTTTGTACTTCACGCCGAAGTCGTCCATGCCTTTCTTCAAGGCGCCATCCACACCGCCCGCCTCCGCGCAGACAACTTGTCCATCGGCCATTGCGTCACCCGCCAACTTGACTAGTTCAGTCGTGCAGATGCCGTCCCCTCCCATGAACTTGGCGTTCAAGCCCAACGATTTCATTTGTTTCAACATAGGACCGCCTACCGCGTCCATGCCGCCAAAGAAAACGATATCTGGCTTTTTGCCTTTGAGCGTAGTCAAAATAGACATGAAGTCAGTGGCTTTGTCGGTTGTGAACTCATGCCCCACCAAGTTGCCGCCCGCCGCTTTGACCGCTTTCTCAAACTCTTCTGCAACGCCTTGGCCATAAGCCGTGCGGTCGTCGATGACCGCAATCGCTTTGCCTTTGAGGTCTTTAACAGCATAACGGCCCAAAGTACCGCCTAAATGCACGTCATCGGCTACCACGCGAAACGTGGTGTTGAAACCTTGGCGGGTGTACTTTGGATTGGTCGCTGAAGGTGAGATTTGCGGAATTCCTGCATCGTTGTAAATTTTGGATGCAGGAATAGAGGTACCAGAATTTAAATGGCCGACGATTCCACTGACTTTGGCATCGACCAATTTTTGCGCTGCAGCCGTTCCCTGTTTAGGGTCTGCCGCATCGTCTTCGGCCACAAGTTCAAGCTTTACTTTTTTTCCGCCAATCGAAATTCCTTTGGCATTCAATTCTTCAATCGCTAAACGCGCACCGTTTTCATTGTCTTTACCCAAGTGGGCGATTGCACCACTCAATGGGCCGACGTGTCCAATTTTGATGACTTGCTCTTGAGCCATCACCACGCTTGCCAAAGCCATAGCGCTTGCAAGAGCAGTCAATTGAAAAAAAGGTTTGTTCGAAAAACGCATGGCAGCACTCCTTAGGGTTAAAAACAAATTAGATAACGGATTCTTTCAACTTTAAATCATGTCGCAAAATATCAAATCCTTGCTCGGTGTAGTGTTTCCAACGCTGACGCGCCTGTTGACGGTCTGCATCGTCTAGCGTCACGACTTCAATCACGCGCGCAAACTGCTCGAAGCCCGCGCAAACAGTCTGACCTAAATTCAGCAATACATCCCGAGGCGTCAAATTGTCCATCGCCTCCAATGATGTCGCCAGATGCACGGGAGAGGCTTGGCGTAAGGACTGCGGACTATCGATCATGCAATGCGCCAAAAACTCTAGCTGTGAGAAAGTCCACAGGCTTTCATCCAAATGTGTCATTTGATCAGCTGGCACTATCACGACCACTTTCGCGCCCGATGCAACTGCTTTGCGCAACAGTCGACATGCATAGGCCACCTTATCAGGGGCATTGAAGTGAAACGCTATTTCAACCATCAAGCCTTTGCGCGCAACAAATAATGCACTAACAAACCAACTGGTCGACCAGTGGCGCCTTTAGCCGCTCCAGTTTTCCAGGCGGCCCCTGCAATATCTAGGTGTGCCCATGGAAAGTCTTTGGCAAAGCGCTGTAAAAACTTGGCTGCCGTCACAGCACCACCATCGCGACCCGCCACATTGGCAACATCTGCAAAATTGGATTTCAAACCTTCTGCATATTCTTCATCCAGTGGCAAACGCCAACACAAATCCATCGATTCTTCACCCGCTTGCATCAACGCTTGCGCCAGGTCGTCCGATGGCGAGAACATGCCGCTGCGAATATGACCGAGGGAAATCACACACGCTCCCGTCAAAGTCGCAATATCGATCACGGCACGGGGTTTGAATCGCTGCGCGTAGGTCAGCGCATCACACAAAATCAATCTGCCTTCAGCGTCGGTGTTGAGCACTTCAATCGTTTGCCCACTCATGCTTTTGACAACATCTCCAGGTTTAAGCGCACTTCCACTGGGCATGTTTTCACAGGTGGGGATGAGTCCCACCACGTTGATGGCGGGTTGCAGAGCGGCAAGTGCTTCAAAGGTACCCAAAACACTGGCTGCACCACACATATCGAACTTCATTTCATCCATACCAGGACCGGGTTTGAGTGAAATACCGCCTGTATCAAAAGTAATGCCCTTGCCAACCAAAACGGTAGGAGCAACCGTTTTAGCGGCACCTGCGTATTGCAAAACAATGAAACGCAAAGGCTCGCTCGAGCCTTGTGCCACTGCGGCAAAAGAACCCATTCCAAGTTTTTCGACTTCTTTAGGTCCCAATACTTGGCATTTGATGCGTGATTTTTTAGCCAAACTTTGCGCTGCCCTCGCTAGCATACTTGGCGTTGCGTGGTTAGCAGGACGGTTACCCCATTCTTTGGCCAATGCCACGCCTTGCGCGACAGCCGTTGCGGTTGAAAAGGCGCTCTTGACTGCCTTCACTTTTTCAGGCGTTGGCAATCCCACAGTAACGCGTTTGAGCAGAGAAGCTTTGGCAGAGGGTTTGGTGGTGGTGAACACATAGCTCGCATCCGACACCGCTTGCACTACTGCATGCACGCGCTGTTGTGCGCCATCAGGCAAACAAACTGCGATTGATTTTGGGTTGGCAGACTTCAAAGCGCCCACAGCAGCCGTGGTCGCCGTACGCACCGAGCGGGCAGCACCATCTCCAGAACTTACCAATATCAAACGCGGTGTTTTCACACCCTCTGGATGCCAAATCACAAGCAATTTACCGACAACATCGTCTAAATCGGCATTGGCACGTGCCTTAGAGATTAGTTGCGATATCGGATCGCGACCAGGCTTGAAATGGCTTGGCAAAAGTACGATGACAGCATCGGTATTGAATCCAGCTGCAGCTTTCAAATCTAGGGTCTTGAGTTCAAAGTTCATAATGACGTCTTTCAATGCCCTGATGTTATTCCATTCTGCTCACCCCTCAAACATGGTCGAACATGATTTCTTGCCTATGCGAAAGCTTGTATGAAGACCTTTAGACGTCTTATTTTTGGGGAAGTGGTCAATGCCGTGACGTTTGTCACAGTGGGATTCTTGGCTTTGTTTTTCTTCTTTGACTTTGTCGATGAAATACAAGGCATTGGTAAAAACAATGGCGCATACAAACTTGAGCATGCACTCACCTTTGTTGCCACCATGGTTCCTAGCCATTTGTATGAGTTGCTCCCCATTTCCGTTTTGATAGGCACCATCTTTGTGATGGCTCGTTTTGCGCAAAGTTCTGAATTCACCATATTGCGCACCAGTGGCTTAGCACCTGCCATGGCTTTGAAAAACTTACTCGGTTTAGGTTTGGTGTTTGTTTTGCTTACTTTTGCGGTTGGTGATTACCTCTCACCAGCAAGCGACCGCTTCGGACAGCTTCTGAAATCGCGTTACATGGGTCAAATCACGGTCGGACTCACAGGCGCTTGGCTACGCGAGAAACAAGATGACCGTAGTTTTGCGGTGAATGTGGCAACGCTCACCCCAGAAGGACAACCCAGCGGAATCCGAATTTTTGAGTTCAACAAAGATGGGCAATGGTTAGCCCTTATCAAAGCCAAATCAGGTGTGGTGACCAATGACACTTGGGAACTTCAAGGCGTGGAACGCAACCAACTCATTCGCCAAGGTACGGAGGCTTCATTGAGCCGTAAATACAAAGACAGTGAAACCTGGCCCACTGGAATTACCTCCGAGATGATTTCCGTGGCACTGCTCAAGCCTGACCGTATGAGCACCATTGACTTGTTCCAATACATCCGACACCTCAGTGCCAACGGACAAACCACGCAACGCTTTGAAATTGAGTTTTGGAAAAAAGTTTTCTACCCGATGAGTTGCTTGGTCATGATGGTGCTTGCTCTTCCCTTTGCCTATTTGCATTTTCGCTCTGGCAACATTGCCACGCATGTATTCATGGGTGTTTTAGCTGGCATTAGTTTCTTTTTACTCAATAACGTCTTTGGTTATATGGGCAACATCAACAATTGGGAGCCATGGTTTGCAGCCGCGGCACCAGGTATGTTGTATTCGCTTGCATCGCTAGGTGCATTTGGTTGGCTGGTGTTGCGACAGTAGGACCAATATGCACGCCATCATTTTGTTTGCCCATGGTTCGCGCGATCCGCTCTGGCACAAACCCATTCAAGCCGTAGCAAAGCGTATTGCTGATCGAGATTCCACGGTACTTGTGCGTTGCGCCTATCTCGAACTCACGGAACCTGACCTATTGCATGTAGCCGACGAACTCGCCGAAGCTGGTGTCACCAGCATCTGCGTCGTCCCATTATTTTTAGGAGTAGGCAAGCACGCAAGAGAAGATCTTCCTGTTTTGATTTCTCAAGTTCAATCCTCTCACCCCAAAATGGCAGTGACTTGCCAAAAAGCAGTGGGAGAGCAAGAGAGACTTCTCGATTTATTGGCTGAAATAGCGCTGAAAGGTGAAGCATGAACCTCCACCAATTCCGATTTGTCCAAGAGGCAGTGCGACGTGACCTCAACCTGACTGAAGTTGCAAAGTCGCTTCACACCTCACAACCAGGCGTATCTAAGGCAATCATCGAACTAGAGGAAGAGTTGGGGATTGAAATCTTTGGGCGCCACGGTAAGCGTTTAAAACGTGTGACAGAACCTGGGCTCGCGGTACTTAAAAGCATCGAAGTGATATTGCGTGAAGTGGGTAACCTCAAACGCATTGGTGAGCATTACAGCGACCAAGACAGTGGCACTTTGTCTATTGCTACTACGCACACACAAGCGCGTTATGTACTCCCCAACCCTGTTGCCCAACTTCGCAAGAGCTATCCGAAAGTCAATGTGAGTTTGCATCAAGGCGCACCTGCGCAAGTAGCGAAAATGGTGCTGGAAGACGTTGCTGAAATTGGTATCGCAACTGAATCGCTAATGGACTACCCAGAGCTAGTTACCTTGCCTTGTTACGAGTGGCAACACGTCCTGGTTCTTCCAGCGTTGCACCCCTTAGCAAAAAAAAGCGAAATTACTTTGCTGGATTTAGCAGAAGAACCCATCATTACCTACCACCCTTCATTCACAGGCAGAACGCGTATTGACAAGGCGTTTGCGGCCAAACACCTCGCACCTCGAATTGCGTTGGAAGCGATTGATTCCGATGTCATCAAAACATATGTCAGCTTAGGACTCGGTGTAGGCATCGTGGCTGAAATGGCCGTTAGAGAAACTTTGGACAACGATTTAATCGTGCGCCCTGCCGGTCATTTGTTTGGACAAAACGTCGCACGTATTGCATTTAAGCGCCACGCGTATTTGCGCAATTTTGTATACGACTTTGCCTCCATGCTCAGTGACAAGTTAGACAAGTCGATGATTTTGAAAGCTTTGGAAAATTAAAACCCCAACCTGATCGGGTTTTCACTTGAATTGCGCGTTTGTATCCATTGACGATTATTGTCATCGCGGGTAATACTCAACTGTTCAATTCAACAAAGGAATCCCGTATGAAGCGCAGGTTTGGTGTAGTTGCATTTTTGCTCAGTGGCTTGTTACTAGGTGTCAGCAGTAGTTGGGCGGCAGACTATCCCAACCGCGCAATCAAATGGGTGGTTCCGTACCCACCTGCTGGAACTACAGATGTTCTAGCGCGCATCATTGCGCAGTCCTTGAGCGAGCGACTAGGCCAGCAAGTGATTGTTGAAAACAAACCTGGCGGTGGCAACAACATTGGTACAGAGTTTGTAGTCAACGCTCCTCCAGATGGTTACACCATGCTTTTGGTTAATCCGGCCAATGGCATCAACGCCACGCTCTACAAAAAGTTAAATTACAACTTTATTCGTGACATCACACCCGTAGCGGGGATTGTGCGAACTCCAAACGTGATGGTTGTCACCAATAGTTTGCCTGTCAAAAACGTCTCTGAATTCATTGCCTATTGCAAAGCCAATCCCACCAAAGTCAACATGGCTTCATCTGGTAGTGGCACGTCTGTGCATTTATCAGGTGAGTTATTCAAATACATGACAGGCTGCCAAATGGCCCATATTCCCTATAAAGGCGCTGGCCCTGCCCTGACGGATTTGATCGCTGGGCAAGTCCATGTCTTGTTTGACAACCTGCCCTCTTCTGTCCCGCACATCAAATCTGGTCGTATTCGTGCGCTCGCTGTCACTTCCAAAAATCGTGAGCCATCCATGCCAGATACGCCCACCGTTGGCGATACGGTGGCGGGCTATGAAGCAACTGCTTGGTTTGGTGTGGGTATGCCCAAAGGCGTGCCGCGCGAGGCTGTTGACCGCATCAATCAAGAAATTAACCGTATCTTGGCTGATCCCAAAATGCGCGAACGTCTAGCGGATCTCGGTGGACTCCCCATTCCTGGAACCCCAGAAGATTTCGGTAAAACCATTGCCGCAGAAACCGAAAAATGGGGCAAAGCCGTCACTGCATCTGGAGCCACTGCGGAGTAATGCATCGATTTCAAGAAGCGATTGATTTCACATTCGCGCATGAAACCAGTTGGAGTCGCGAAAACCTAGACAACTTCGGCATTCACAAAGCCGACCCCGCACCGTGGAACCAGTTACTCGGTCCCGTGCATCCGCGCGGTGGGGTCAGTGGCGTGATTCATGTTGCGGGTGAAAAAGTATGCGAATGGGGAGAACCCCATCGCGCCGACTTAACGTTCTCCATTGCCAAAACTTACCTTGCCATGCTCGCTGGTGTGGCGCACGACAAAGGCTTGCTACCCGATGTGCACGAACCCGTACATCGCAGGGTCAAAGGCATTGGATTCGAAGATGCCCACAACGCACAAGTCACTTGGCTGCACTTGTTGCAACAAACCAGTGAATGGGAGGGTAGTTGTTTTGGCATACCGGACCAGGTCGACCGCTACCGCCATTTGCAATA
>CAYFLF010000027.1:0-14978 GCA_964343725.1 uncultured Bordetella sp. | reverse complement strand
CATGACGCCGTCATGATGGAGAGCTTGCTCGCTTTCAAACGCGCTGGCGCAGACGGCATATTGACTTACTTCGCGATTGATGCGGCAAAAAAATTAAAGATATGACCCTTCAACTGACCATTGCCACACGTGAAAGCCGTCTTGCGTTGTGGCAAGCGAACCACGTCAAACACCTTCTAGAAAACCAAGGCCATCAGGTCACTTTGATGGGCATGACCACCATGGGCGATCAAATTCTGGATCAACCCTTGAGCAAAGTTGGTGGCAAGGGTTTGTTCATCAAAGAATTGGAAGTCGCGCTAGCAAGTGGCGCCGCACACATAGCAGTGCATTCGCTCAAAGATGTCCCGATGGATTTACCTGAAGGATTTCATTTGGCCTGTATCTTGGCGCGTGAAGATCCGCGCGACGCTTGGGTTTCACCTCATTTCGATAGTCTTGAGAGTCTTCCTCAGGGTGCTGTTGTAGGCACTTCTAGCTTGAGACGAACCGTCTTGTTGCAAGCATTGCGTCCAGATTTAAAAATTGAACCTTTGCGCGGTAATTTAGACACGCGTTTGAAGAAGCTCGACGATGGCCAATACGCTGGCATCGTGCTCGCTGCAGCTGGTTTGAAACGACTCGATCTAAAAGATCGGATCCGCCATATTTTTGACCTGCGCACCATGATTCCTGCTGCTGGTCAAGGCGCCATAGGGATTGAAATCAGCACCAATCGCATGGACTTGATGCAGACCTTGGCTAGTTTGAACGACATCACAACGGCAGTAGCTGTCTATGCAGAACGCGGTGTGAGCCGCGCCATGGGCGGTAGTTGCTCTATGCCTTTGGCGGCACACGCCACCATTGCCCAAGGCACTTTGTCCATCCATGCGGCTTGGGGTGATCACCTCAAAGCTGGTACTGCTTTGATACACGCGCATGATCAAAAGTCTATCGACCTACATGATCCACAGGCCCTCACCCTTGCGAGCGCCTTGGGCGAATCTGTTGCGCGCAAACTGATTGCACAAGGCGCTATTCCAAGCACGCAACCTAGTGCACCGCTCAACGCACCCCCTCATTAATTTCACACCACGCATGTACGCTCCACTGATCAACGACACCTTCTTAAAAGCCTGCCTTCGACAAGCGACCGCGCACACGCCCGTGTGGCTGATGCGACAAGCTGGGCGTTATCTGCCCGAATACTGCGCGACGCGCGCCAAAGCAGGTAGTTTTATGGGCTTAGCCACCAACGTGGACTACGCCACCGAAGTCACTCTGCAACCTTTGGATCGCTACCCGCTCGATGCTGCCATTTTGTTCAGCGACATCTTGACTGTGCCCGATGCCATGGGATTGGGTTTGAGTTTTGCGCAAGGTGAAGGCCCACGCTTTGCCAAAAACGTGCGTGACGAAGCCGCAGTCGCAGAACTTGCTGTGCCCGATATGAACAAACTGCGTTATGTGTTTGACGCGGTCACGTCCATTCGTCAAGCGCTACAAGGGCGTGTGCCTTTGATTGGGTTTTCTGGAAGCCCATGGACATTGGCTTGCTATATGGTGGAAGGCGCAGGGTCTGATGATTACCGCCACGTCAAAAGCTTGATGTATAGCCGTCCTGACTTGATGCATCGCATCTTGCAAATCAATGCCGATGCTGTTGCGCTTTACTTGAACACGCAAATCAAAGCAGGTGCGCAAGCCGTGATGGTGTTTGATAGTTGGGGCGGTGTTTTAGCGGACGGTGCGTTCCAAGAATTTAGTTTGGCCTATACCAAACGGGTGCTAGACCAATTGATTCGCCACCATGATGGGCAGGTGATTCCAAGCATTGTGTTTACCAAGGGTGGCGCCTTGTGGCTAGAAGATATGAAAACACTTGATTGCCAAGTCTTAGGTCTAGATTGGACCGCCAATCTCGGAAAAGCCAGACAAGCTGTTGGTGGTCTAGCAGGCCAACCTGGCAAAGCACTGCAAGGCAATTTGGATCCTAATGTCTTGTTTGCGAATGCCACTGCGATTGAAAAAGAAGCGCACAAAGTGCTCGATAGCTTTGGAGTCCCCCACACCGATTCCCATACGACTGGACCCACACATATCTTCAACCTAGGCCACGGCATCAGCCAATTCACACCGCCTGAGAATGTTGCTGTTTTGGTCGAAGCGGTGCATAACTATTCACGTAAGCAACGCCAGACGGGCTGATAACGGCTTTGTTTAATCAAAAAACTGCGTGATCGCCTCGCTCTGGAATAGATTCTTCTTTTACCCACTGCTTGTAGGCATCGAATAGCGTTTGGCTTCCATACGACGGCGTGGCATCGGCGTCATAGCGCTGTTTTTCAAAATCCCAGAGCAGCATGGACTCGCTGGCGTAATAGTGTCCGATTCGGGCTAGCTCCGCTTTAGTCGCAAGGGATGGAATTATTTTGCCCACCCCGCCTAAGACTTTTGCCAAAAACGAAAGCATTCCCAGCGGAACACTTTTAAAGCGTGGTGTCTTGCCAAGTAATTGAAATAAATAAGCACCTTGTTCATAAGGGGTGATGGCTGGACCTGGACCGCCAATCGGCAATATGCGGTTGTGGCGAGATGCATCCTCCAAGCAACTGGCCAAGAAATCACCAAGATCGTGATCACTGATGGGTTTACAGGCAGTGTGTTTGCCGTCTCCAAAAATCAAAAAAGGTTTGCCCGCCTTGACCCTTTGAATTTGGCCCGATAGTGATTTAAAAAAAGCCGTGGGTCGGACGATGGAATAAGTCAAGCCAGACGCGATCAACTCTCGTTCAAAGGCTAGCTTGGCGTGTTGAAATTCCAATAGAGGCTTTTGCACGCAAATGGCAGACAGTAATACGAAATGCGCGACACCACATTCTTTGGCAATTTGCAAGGCCTTGGAGTGGGCTTCGTAATCCACCAGCCACGCGTCCTTAGGTACCCCTGTGCGCGAAGCCATGCACGAGATGACAGCATCAAAACTGTCTGTTGCAAAACCGTCTCGACGCAAAGCAGTCGCGTCGCTTGCGTCACACCATCTTATTTCTGTACCGCTTAATTGTTTTTGTAATGCAGCTATCTTAAGAGTCGAATTGACCGATGGCGGACGAACAACTGAGGTGACGTGATAGCCTCGATCGACCAATGCGCGCGCTGTCGCTATACCTATGGTGCCAGAGGCGCCAAGTAAGAGAACACGCAGTGGCATAGGGTGATTCAAGTCAAAGGACTCCACAAATCAAAAGATTTTAGGTGGCTGACCCATGTGATCGTGTACGCCAGCCCCTATTGATATGCCGCTTAAGTTTAGATAGACAAGAACTATCATTGCTGTATGTTCAATGCAAGCCACCCAGCCATCACGCTCGTCTTATTGGTCGGGCTGACCATCATTACAGTTGTCCCGCTTGTAGCCTGGATCACCTTGGGTGAGGGACGCGATAAAAAAGCCAATCTATGGTTTTTAGGCATGTTCTTTTATGTCATCAACGCTGGATTATTTACGATGCAATTTGTCCTTCCAGCTTGGTTGGCATTTGGTGTTGCCAATACGGGTTCGGTCATGATGATGGTGCTGATGACTGAGTCTTTACGCAGAGAAATATCCAGCACAAAACCCAATTGGGAGTGGTTAGCCTTATTTGTAGGGGCTTGGTTTTGTATCTATTTACTTTTAATCCATGAGGGATACCGTGGCACTTGGGGCGTTTTATTCATGGGCATCACCATGGTCACGATGCAAGTGCGAATCATCTACTTATTGATTCAGGTTAAGACACTCTATAAGAGCAGAAGTTGTCTCATTTTGATTCTGGCGTTTTCGATGGCCATCGTGACAAACTTGACTCGAGGGGCGAGCGGTTTGTTTCCGAACATGTTCATTGATCTTCTTGGACTATCCGCCGTATCCAACTTATTCTTTATTAATATTTTGGTAGCGAACATATTGATCAATTTTGGATATTGGGGATTTGTACTTGAAAAAATACAAATCGCCAAAAACATAGAAGCCGAAAAAGCTCGCGAGCAAGAATTAAAGAGTACGGCCTTTCGAGAATACTCTGAAGAATTACAGGAATTGGTCAAGCAAAGGGATCAGATGCTCATGCTTGTCTCCAAATTTGCATCCGCTACCAGCATGGCGGTTTTTAATACTGCCATCATCCATGAACTGAGCCAGCCTATCCAATCACTTTCTTTGTGCTTGGAAGGACTCAAAATCAATATTGATCAAAATCAATGGTCAGAGGCCAACACTCAGATCGACAATGCCCACCAATTGACGCAAAAAATGGGGGCAACGCTTCATTCACTCAGAAGCTTGATACAAACCAATAAACCCGATTTAGAGACATTGCAAATGTCAAAGACTTTGGGGCAACTGATCCCTATTGTGCAATCTGAATGCAAAAGAAATGATATTGAGTTCATCGTCACCCAGTCCAATGAAGATGTTTTCATCAATGCCAACAAAGTTTTGCTGGAGAGAATCATCATGAATTTGGTCGCCAATTCGATTGAGGCGTTTCAGTCCATGGAACATCCCTCGCCCAAGAAATACATCAAAGTCAATAGTGTCTTAAATACCCATGCAGCCAAGCCTTGTTGGCAATTGACGGTTGAAGATAATGCCTCTGGTTTTTCTGACGAGGCGCTAAAAAGCATTACCGATCCATTTGTCACAACCAAGATCACAGGATTGGGAATAGGACTATCTTTTGCAAGTTTGATTGTGCGTTTATGGCAAGGTCAACTGCATGCCAACAATCGTAGTGAATTCGAAGGTGGCGGAGCCATCATTACGATTGAAATTCCTCAAAATTTACAAGCTGAACCTGCTTGATGGTCTAGTTACAGCGCTAGGCTGTTAACTCATTTTTTCAATCGTATTTTTGCTCTTTTAATGAGATATTTCTGACGCTGTCATTGGGCAATTTCAAAAGATTGCCTTGATAGAAGATTTGAAATTGGTGCAAGTTTTGACTAAAAATTTCAAATGGCGGCCTTCCACGAACTGTTAGAGACTGCGCATTTTTTAACTGCAAGACTTGTAACTTACCAGTCGAGTCCTTCGCGCAAATTGTTCCATCTGCTTTTGCAACAAAATGTACATAGTCACCGATTTTGGAGGGCTGATGTCCGACAAGCCCAGTTGATTCTTTAGTCCATTGACAGCCAGATGCGTTGTCATTGGTTGCTTGAACGGGTACTGGTGGAATAGCTGCTGGTGTAGCGTCAACAGATGGAGATGCTTGTAAAACGGTAGCTGGCAGCGGTGGTGTTGTGATGGGTGAAACAGGACTAAGAGTGATCGGAGAGGCTGTTTCTTTTTTGGTGAGGTAAACGTTGATGAAAGCAAAACCTAAAAAAATCAAAGCTGCGCTTGGCAGCAAGATACGAAAATTTAGAAAGAGCTTTCTCTCGTCTGTTGCACTTTTTTGATTATCAATCTTTGATTCTTTAACTGTAGTCTTTGTTATCGCTTCAGAAACTTCATGTTCTTGGAGTGCTACAGCTTCTGTAGTGGGCTTCAATTCCTCAAGATCAACCCCAAAGTGCGCGAGTAACTTGCGACCGACGGCAAGTTTAATGACAGGTGTGTAGAAGCAACTGTCGCCGCCTTCCTCTAGTTGTTTGATGTGGGTCGTCGATAAGGAATGGGTGCGTGCAAGCGTAGTGATTTCAACACCCGCATCTTCACGTAATTTTTTGAGTAATTCGCCATGCGCAGGCAACCAGACTTGTTGAGTCATGGTTTTAATACAAGCTTATTTGGCTAAGAGTGATTGAAACTTGACGCTAGATTCACTTTGACTACGAAGCGCTCTGAAATCTTCTCTTCGCTTTCTAATCCAAGTCATGGGCGTAGTAGATTTGTATTTCGCAAATGAGGATTGGATCGATAAATGGTCAAATCCTGATTCATTCATCAACTCAGACCAACCGATCTTCTCTTGAATATGTTCATCTATCCAAGCACACAGCTCTTCGAACTGTTCTTTATTGAATCCTTTTTGGATATGCGTATCAGGTGAAAGCATATAAAACCTCAAAATTGGTTAGCGCCAAATATCAGACAGTACTTACAATTTGTTGGTAGATTTGATTGCAAATGAACGATTTCACCAATCCCCAATTGGGGAATTCAGTTCAGTTTTTTCTCAGGAATTACCCTTGTCAATGCGTTAATACTTTTTATTTCACCAACAATGCCGCATAAACATGTTTATTTGGTGGACGACAACCACGAAATCCGTTTCCACCTCAAGGGACTATTGAGGCAAAAGGGATTTTCAGTTCATGACTTTGAAGGCGTTAGGGAATTCCTTGATGAATTAGAAACAGTGGAACACCCTTGCGTTTTGGTTGTCGATATGCGAATGCCCCGACAAACAGGACTCGACCTACAAAGGCATTTGAATCAAAAATCGATCGCCATACCTATCATTTTTATAAGCGGTGAAAGCCAGCACCAAGAAATAATCGACGCCATGAAAAATGGTGCCATCGAATTTTTATGGAAGCCATTCCAAAGCGAGCACTTAATCGCCGCTATTCAACGAGGACTGGCGTTAGACACTCAAAACACCAATCTACAAAGCAGAAAAAACAAATTGCAAACTCTACAAGCGCAATTGAGCCCCAGAGAAAACGAAATATTTCTGCTGATACATAAAGGCCTTGGCAACAAAGAAATTGGTGAAAGACTAGGTATTTTTTCCGACACAGTTAAAAAACACCGCGCACAGGTATTTACAAAAATGCAGGTGAGTAATCTTCATGAGTTGTTGCAGAAATGGGAAGGGATTGACCCTTCAGATACCTACAAAATAAATTAAGGCGAAGGACATTTAGCGCTTGATGTTTGTGATCTCAACAGGGCTCTGTTGGCCATCGATTCAAAACGCTTTTTGATGGTGTTTTTCATGAAGTACTCCAAAACATTTTTGGGCACCATGGAATTGAGTTCAATCACACTTTGATAGACAAACTTTGTTGAGCTCCCGTGTGGCTCTAAACGCCATGTACCCTTATAGGTTTTGTTATCGCCATGCAATTGCTCAAAATTCAATCCAATATTTGGCAATTCGGTGTATTCAATTGTGGTGTTGATTTCTAATGGAAAAAGGAGAATCGTCTCTTTTGCTTTACGCTCAACAACAGTTTTATTTTCAGCTCGCGAAATTATTTTTGATTCGACAACGCCTTTGATATTTTTTGCATCTTCATAATCCGTGATGAATGCAAATGCATTGCATAGATTCATTGGGACTAGGTAGGAAGCTTTTATGTCGAATCCGTCGCCCAATTTATGGACACTGACATGCAAATCCGCAGGTGGATGGGCCGTAGTTGCACCACATAACATAGCCAATCCACTTAAGAAACAAAATATCAAATATTTCATAGTCTGTGAATAAATAAACGCTGCGCCAGATAGGTGCGAAGCGTGTTTCTTTGCAAGCAGATCGGATTATCTCTCAACACAATCCCTGCGTGCCCTATTCTTGATGGATGTATGCCGCTCAAAAAGTTAATATATAGAGATTAATTGAAATGTGATGCTCAACTACTCTAAGATCCCCACATGAAATTTCTAATTACTGCCACTTTGATACTGATGAGCTTGACATTACAAGCGAGCGATTTATCCCAAAAACTTCAGTCATCGGAGTACGTCCTGTTGATGCGTCATGCAAGAGCCCCAGGCGTAGGTGACCCAGCACATTACTCATTAGACGATTGCAAAACCCAAAGAAACTTAAACGCGGAAGGAAGAGCGCAGGCTGTTTCAATTGGCAACTGGTTGAGAAAGCAAGGTGTCAAAAATGCAGATGTCTATTCAAGTATTTGGTGCAGATGCAAAGATACCGCATACCTGCTGAAATTCGGCGACTATCAAGTGGAACCCGCCTTGGCTTCTTTTTTTGAAGACATGTCTAAAGCCAAAGAAAGCAAACTCATGCTGGAGCGTTTCATTGAAAGGAAAATTAAAACTAAACAGGACAAAGCCTTGATCATGGTGACGCACCATGTGAATATTTTGGAATATATGGGTGAAAACATTGGCTCAGGCGATATGGTTCTTGCTAAAGTCAATACCAAAGGCGAACTAGTCTCTTATAAATTAATACCAAGCCCCTAGCTCATTCCCATCCATACAATTTAATCAGTCCGTTTCAATAACCAATTCTTGGAGACACCATGACAAAAGCATATCTTGTAGGGCATATCACCATCACCAATCCTGAAGGCTACGCGAAGTACCAACAGCTCGTACCCAAAACCATCGCTGATTTTGGTGGGAAATATTTAGTTCGCGGTGGTGCTGTCACGCAGATAGAAGGCGAAAGCCACGGCGGTAGAAATGTAGTGCTGGAATTTCCTAGTCGCTCGCAGGCGGAGGCTTGGTACAACAGTGATGCGTACCAAGCGATCATTCATCACCGTCAAGACAATTCCACAGGCAATTTAATTCTGGTGGATGGTTACGCCCAGCCAGCATAATTTATTTTTTATTACTGGGTTGCCTTAGCCACGCATTTGTTACAAATACAACCTAGCGCATCTTTGGGTAATTGCGCCAAAAGTTGTTTGGGGAATTCGACTGACACGCACCAGCAGGGATCTTGTTTTTGTTGAGTGAGCTTCTCTTTTTCCATGGCGCAGTTATTGGGTTGGCCGCATAGTGGGCATAGAGACATATCTGGCGATTCATATGTTTTTGAGAAGTTCATATTTGTCTTCATGTTCCATCACTAGGTGAAAGTACTTATCGTATCTCTTTAGCTGTTTCGTTTCTGAAGCTTAAAAAGTTCTACTATGGCCCTACCACTAACCCTTTAAGGATCTAGCCATGACGATCGTATCGCGCAGAATTTTGGTTCCATTACTTGGTAAATCTGAACTTGCACTAGAGAGAGCAAAGAGCATGGCAGAGATCATGGCTTCCCATGGCGCTCTAGTGCGCGTATTTCGCTCGGTCATGGGAAAGGACGCGGGAAATATTGAAATTCTGGCGAGATTTCCAAATTTCACAGAAGGGTCTAAGGTCAATGTAGCGATTGCAACAGATCCCAAAACACAAAAACTCTGGCAAGAGCGTGAGAAAAACCCAGCGGCAGAAGTGCAAGGACCCTATGTATATCGAATGGTTTTCGGTGAGGCAACTCCACAGCCTGTCATCATGCGTCGCCTCTACCAAGTCGAGAGAGGCCATTTAAAAGATGCAATAGCCATGCTTCCTGAGGCTAGAGCAGCCATTCACAAGGATACCGGCATGTTAGCGGTCATCCCTTCAATTGCACCCAATATGAACGAATTGAGCATTGCCTACTACTCAGACTCACTTGAACAGATGGGTCAATATTTAGACGAGTATGGGATGTCCGAAAAATTCCAGGCAGTCGTTACTAAAGCTAGTCAGTATGGAAAGCTTTTGAGTTGCGATGTGTTGGTTGCTGTTTGATCAGTAGTCCAATGATGAGAGTGGCTGCGAGTATTTCTGCCACTACAAATCCAAGAACACTGGCAGGCGCAATTCCAACAAAAGTGTTGGTCAAACTCCTTGCCAGTGCGACTGCAGGGTTTGCAAAAAAGGTGGAAGAAGTAAACCAATAGCCAGCTGTAACGGTTAAAGCTACAAGCATCGGTAAACGATCTTTTGCTTCTTTTTCACCTAGAAGAATAACTGCAAGCAATACGCATGTAGATATAAATTCACTCACCAAAATTCCCAAACCCGACCTCACTTTGGTTGACTCTTGGATGATGGGTAATTCAAACATGCAATGGGTCAGCAAAATTCCAGCAATAGCTCCGGCCACTTGACACGCCCAATAGCCAAATAATCTTGTCTTATCAATTTGGCCCAATCGCCAAGACATCAAACTCACGACTGGATTGAAATGTGCGCCAGAAATAGGGCCTAGCAATGAAATAAGCACATACAGGCCTGCCCCAGTAGCAATGCTATTTCCTAAAAGGGCAACGGCTGCATTACCAGCACCTAAGGACTCTCCCATAATTCCTGAGCCAGCAACAACTGCCAGCAAAAGAGCAGTTCCGATAAATTCGGATAGGTAGACTTTCATAGGGTCGAGTGAATTTTTTTAAGCGCCATGGAATCCAATCGATCAAGTGGCAGCGAAGCCAAAACATCCAATCGCTTTTTTAATCCGTTCATGACATCTCTGAAAGCCTTACGTTTGTCTTCATCAGAGCCTGAAACTTGTGATGGATCCGGGAAACCCCAATGAGCAGATGCAGGTTTACCTGGCCAAAACGGGCAAACTTCGCCAGCAGCGTTATCGCATACCGTCACAATGAAATCCATTTGGGGCGCATCGGGCAAACCATACTCGTCCCAGCTTTTACTTCTCAGCTTACTTGGGTCATATCCCATCTCAATTGCCAGTTCTCTGGCGAATGGGTTCACAGAAGTGCCAGGCGTTGAACCAGCGGAGTAACCCACAAACAAACCGCTTGGGTGAGTGGATGCCAAGGCTTCACCCAGCACAGAGCGAGCGGAATTATGAGTGCAAAGAAAAAGTATGTTGTATGTTTTCATATTTCTATTTTGACAAGTAATTATGACAATTAAAAGACAATTGAAATTGAGGACGGTTTGTTGGGAATTTAGCCCCCAAAACATGCGTTTGAGCTTGGCCGGATAACTTTAAGAAGCCAGGAGGCAAAATTGTGAAAATGTCAGTATTGATCTTGATAGGGTAATCGTATGAAGCTTGTCCGCCCATTCTTTCGTATTGTTGCAATCGTCCTTGCATTGTTTGTGAATTTTTCCGTGCATGCGCAAGACAAACCTGCACTTGTGGTTGTTCTAGTGATAGATGGACTTCCGCAGGAACAGGTGGTGAAGTATCGGGATCAGTTCGGTCGTGGTGGTTTTTTAAGGCTGCTAAATGAAGGTGCTTGGTATGGCGATGGCCATCACGGTCATGCGGTGACTCTGACTGCACCTGGCCATGCCACCATACTCACAGGAACGTATCCGTATCGCACAGGCATCATCGCGAACGAATGGAGCGATCGATTTACCTTTGAGCAGATCTACAACACTGGTGACCCAGCCCATACCTATATAGGCGATGAAACCAAAAAGCTCGACGGCACCTCACCCATGCGTCTTCGCGTGAGTACGGTTGGCGATGAACTGAAGTACGCCACAGGTGGTGCCGCCAAGGTGATCGCTGTTTCAGGCAAAGACCGTGGCGCTATCTTGCTGGCTGGCAAGCGAGGCACAGCCTATATGTATAAAGAGAAATCTGGCCGTTTCGCGAGCACGACCTACTACATGAAGGCTCACCCTGAATGGCACGATAAGTTCTATGCAGCAAACCCACAAGATAAATGGGCTGGAAAGACTTGGTCACCAATGCTTGCCGAATCTGCGTATGCGCGTTCCATGGTGGAGGGACAAACTTGGCAACTCAACTTAGCTGGCATGGGAACTAAATTTCCATTTCAGCTTCCATCTAGCGGTCCCAGTTACTACGCTGCGATGCTGCGCTCGCCTTATGGTGACGAGGCAACACTTGACTTTGCGCGCGCTGCGATTGAGGGTGAGTCCCTAGGTCGAAACCCAGCAGGGGCTACGGATCTCCTTGGCATCAGCCTATCGACGCATGATTACATCAACCACAGCTTTGGGCCCGAGAGTCGCGTCTCGCACGACCATGTGCTGCGGGTAGATCGTTTGCTGGCTGATTTCTTTAACTACCTCGATCGGCGGGTTGGTGCGGATAAGTATGTAGTGGCCCTCACCTCTGACCATGGGTTCATGAACGCGCCTGAATACAGCAATCTCATTGGCGTAACTGCAGAGCGCTTGAACTCTGGCACGCTCATGAAGGAGCTCAATGCAGCCCTAGCTAAGCGTTTCAAAGTGGAGGGAAACCTTGCGGCTAAGTTCTCTTTTCCCACGATTATTTTGGATCAGTCATTGATCGCTAAAAGTGCGCTCAATAAAACCGAAGTCGAATTGGCTGCTCAAAGTTTCTTGCAGTCATATTCCAGCGTTGCAGCTGTCTTTACGCGTACCCAACTCGAAGCGGGTACCTTGCCAGACAATGCTTACAAGACACCCGTCGTTCGATCTTGGAACAAAGACCTGTCAGGTGACCTTTATGTAATTTTCCAACCCGGAAACATGATGGGCAGCAATGCCGCCACACACGGATCACCTTGGAATTACGACACCAACGTGCCCGTGATGCTCTATGGAAAATCGTGGATCAAACCAGGCAAGCGTGCCGAACGCGCTCTGGTAGCGGACATAGCGCCTACGCTATCATGGCTATTAGAAATTCGCATGCCAAATGGAAATGAAGGACGGGTGTTGGTTGAGAGTTTGAAGTGAGGGGGTTGGTTCGCTTTTAAGGCTTGCGAAATTTTGAGTGATTTACCTTTAATCAATTGAGAAAGTAATACATTGAACTTTCTAAAACTGGCCCTTCTTGTTGCATCGCTGGCTCTAGTTTTTGGTTGCACTTCTCCTAAACAACCCAAAGACAACGATAAAGAAGCGCCTCCCCCTGCAGAACGAGAATTACGTTTAAAGGGAGGTGCGGTTGAATTGAAGCTAAGTGATGATGAAAAGATTCGCGCTAAGCCCAAAGGTGGAGGGGCTTTTTTTGAGTTGATTATTGATTACTAGAGTCGTTTTCACCATCTACAACAAATAAAAAATAGTCAAATAACACTTGGTATTTTTAGCTTAATCTTGTTGCAACCTTAAATATTTCAAAAAATTCGTCACTCCAGCGACCTTGGGGACCAACTGCAGTTTGAACCATCACGGTTCGACTAATTCGATCAATAGCAATGCGTTGCCCATGGTGCCCATTCATTACCATCCAGCTTCCGTCAGATTTCGGATGCCAGAAAAAATTTTTGTAGCCACCATCGCGATGTGCCTTTCCCCAAGAGACTTGCTGGTCTGCTGGGCCCCAAGAAGAACACTGATCAATCCACTGTTGAGATATAACTTGTTGCCGATTCATGTATCCATTTTGAGCAATTAGTTGACCAAGACGCGCCCAATCATGTGTACAAGCCGCAAAGCCAACGCAGTTGTATTCTTTACCATGCGAATCAGTCAACCAAGTAGCCATTGCTTCGGCACCCATTGGTTGCCAAAGCACCTGTTGCGCCCATTCAGCTAAGCTCATTCCAGTCGCACTTCTTAAGACCATTCCTATGGTTAGCGGACATAGTTCGTTATAGTTGAATCGAACCCCTGGTACTTCTAGCTTATCTGCCCAAGTTATAACTACGCGTTCGACATCTGTATTCATAGCCCTTTGCGGGTAACCCAGCAATGCGGGCACGTCTATTCTGATAGGGTCACGTTCATGGACGACGTCAACTCCGCTCGACATATTAAGAAGATGCCGTATAGGAATTCCACCATGTAATGTGCCTTTCAGCTGATTCGCGTAACTCTCAGGCAAGTCGTCAAGACTTCGAATGAAACCTTTATCTAGGGCTATACCCACAAGAAGAGATGTCACACTTTTAGCCATAGACCAGCTAGTCATTCGCATGCTGGGTGTTCGATCCATTCGATAGGATTCAAACAAGATTTTTCCATCCCTTGCAATAAGCAAGCTTGTAATTGGCCAACTATTCATATAGTCATTAGGAGTCTTACTTCCGAACGGCCCATATTTAATTTCGAGTGGCTTAACTGTTAGTGGAGAAGGCTCTTTAGGGGGTTGAATGCGATTATGTAAAAACATCCGCTCAAATCCGCCAGAATAATTTCCAACGCGATATGCTGTATATGCTTCCCACCTTTGTGGCAAACCTTGTGGTCCCCAACCAATTGGATAGTCTTGATCCTTTCCCCATTCATCCTCTGCATTCGCGTGAGTCAAAGAGCATGAGAGCCCGATTGCTAAACCTGACTTTAAAAAAAGACGCTTTCCAAACACGCTATGTTGCATGCAACAAACCCTTCAATGCATTCTGTTAGCGATCTTGATTTAATGATCAGCCTAGAAAATTTACATTAGACCCTATATCTGAAAAATCTTTATTAAATCTAAACTCAAGACGAGGTTGGTTAGGTTAATTAGGAGATCTAAGTAGTTGCTGTACTTTTTTAAGGCTTTAAAGCTTCCTGAATCCAACTGACAATCAAATTAGCATTTCTACCCCCAGCGTCAAAGTGACCACCGTCGACTTCCATGTACTTACTTTTAGGATTTGGCGGCAGTTTGTCGTAAACGTAGGCGCTACCTTGCGAAACAAGCAGGTCCTTCTTGCCAATTAGCCAGAGTACTGGAAGACGTTGCGGAATTCTGGGTGCGGTCAGGCTCATTTCAGCATCCGAGTCTGGTGCCATGTAGCTTAAAAAAATATTTGGAGTAGCCCAAACACTAAAAACTCCACCTACATTGATGTCCTGAAAAGGTGTGGTCTGGTCGCCCTTACCCTTCAAAACGAGTTCCTTAGCTCGGTCGACTTCATTTTTTAAAGTCCATATTCTGGATGGAGCGTAAGGAATACCGTCGTAAAAGTATTGGGGTGTATGCCCTGGAGAAATGAGCACAAGTGCATCCACATCACTGTTGTTAACAGCATAAGACATAACTGCTGGTGAACCTAGGCTCTGACCTGCCAAGACAATCCGCTTAGCACCCTGAGACCGCAAGGTTTGTATGTGCAACTTAATTTCTTCCACAGCCTGGGACCATGGCTTATCCATTAATCGTTTAAAAGACCAAGCCATTTCAGGTGTCACTACCCGCATACCGGCTGAGGACATTGCAGCATTTATCTGTGTAAGCGTGTTATCACGAGGAGAATGCCCCTGCTTTCCGTGAAGTAGCACTACGCCTATGACTGGTATTTCAGCAGTAGTGGTTTGCGCATACAAATGCAAATGACAGCAAAAAAGCAGAAAAACTATTGTTAAGCGAGTGAGTATTTTGGGCATTACTTTCTCCTCCTTGTATAGCTTGGTCATT
>CAYFLF010000026.1:2151-15394 GCA_964343725.1 uncultured Bordetella sp. | reverse complement strand
ACGGGGTTATCTGCCAGCCATGCATCAATCAACTCGTCTTGACTAAAGATGCGTTCTATACGCCCATCACGTACCAAGACCGATGCGCCTTGGAGTTCGGTCTGGTGATCGTCTTGCGTGGCTAGGTGTTGGGCGCGATAAATGAGAAGGGTGGCCATGTGCGTCAAAATATATCTGTCGCCACTTTAACTCGAGATGGGAAATGCCCTGCGTCAGCGCTTAAAGTGTGTGTTTTGAAATTCCATATGAACGGATGGAGAGTTAACCCATGAAAACTTACAAAATTGCATGCATCCCCGGAGACGGAATTGGTAAAGAAGTGATTCCTGCAGGTGAATTAGTGCTGCAGGCGTTAGCGAATAAGAGCAAGAGTTTTCAATTTGACTTCAGCCATTTTGGTTGGGGTGGTGACTGGTACCGTCAACACGGCGAAATGATGCCAGCTGACGGGCTCGATGCTTTGCGCAATATGGATGCGATTTTGTTTGGTTCGGCTGGCGACCCAGATATTCCAGACCACATCACTTTGTGGGGCTTGCGTCTCAAAATTTGCCAAGGCTTTGACCAATATGCGAACGTGCGTCCCACGCGCATCTTGCCAGGTATCGATGCACCACTCAAACGTTGCGCGCCGAAGGATTTGGATTGGGTGATCGTGCGTGAAAACTCAGAGGGTGAATACGCAGGTGTGGGTGGACGCGCACACCAAGGCCATCCGATTGAAGTGGCGACCGATGTATCGATGATGACGCGCGCTGGCGTGGAGCGCATCTTGCGTTATGCGTTTAAGTTGGCGCAATCGCGTCCACGCAAATTGCTGACTGTCGTGACCAAGTCGAATGCACAACGACATGCGATGGTGATGTGGGACGAAATCGCGGTGCAAATCAGCCAAGAGTTCCCAGATGTGAAATGGGACAAAGAATTGGTGGATGCTGCGACTGCGCGTATGGTGAACCGCCCAGCCACTTTGGATACTTTGGTGGCGACCAATTTACATGCCGACATCTTGAGCGACTTGGCCGCTGCCTTGGCCGGTAGCTTGGGCATTGCGCCCACTGGCAATATCGATCCTGAGCGCCGATACCCCAGTATGTTTGAGCCGATTCACGGCTCGGCCTTTGACATCATGGGCAAAGGTCTGGCAAACCCTGTTGGCACTTTCTGGAGTTGTGTCATGCTCCTAGAGCATTTGGGCGAAAAAACAGCGGCCAATGCTTTGATGGCAGCAATTGAAAAAGTAACAGCAAACCCAGCACTGCATACTGGCGATTTAGGCGGCAAAGCAACAACAGACCAAGTCACACAGGCAGTATGCGCAGAGTTGCATTAATTTAAAAGAGGAGACAGAGATGAAAAAATTAAAGATAAAACTTGCTTGGTTTATTGGGTTCATAGCCTTTGGATGGGGTGCATCAATTCCAACTGCCGCTTGGGCACAACCTTGCCCAGAAAAAAACGTGAACTACTGGCAGGCGTTTACACCGGGTGGCGAGTCTGATTTGTCTGCACGTCACCAACAAACTGTCTTGAAAAGAAAATGTCCCGCCATTGAAACCATCGTGCAGTACAAAGCGGGCGCTGGCGGTGCTTTGATGTGGTCACAAATCAATACATTACCAGGGGATGGATTCAATGTGGTGGGGATTAATTTGCCTCACATTGTGTTTCAACCAATAGAGGGGCAGGTTCAATATAAAACGTCTGATATCACTCCTATTTACTGGTTCCATTACACCCCTGATATTTTGGTGGTCCCTGTTGCTAGCTCTGTCAAGAATTTCGCTGAATTTGTAGAGGCTGCAAAAAAAGACCCAGGCAAACTTTCATTGGGAGGCTCTGGGCTTAATTCAGCCAACCATGCTGCGCATGAGCGACTCAATGCCGCTTTCAACATTAAAACTATCTACGTGCCATTTAAAGGAACCGGCGATATGACTACCTCCGTATTGGGCGGTCAGGTAGACGGTGCCATGACATATGTTCCTTTTGCAATTGCCAATAAAACCCGTGTGCGTGCCTTGGCTGTTGCTATGGATAAACGTCATCCTTTGATGCCAGACGTTCCAACCTTCAAAGAGTTAGGCGTGAATTGGGTGGATGGTGCCTATCGCGGTATCGGGATGCCTAAATCAACGCCACCAGAGCTACGTAAAAAGATTTCTGATCTGTGGGCAAATTTAAACAATGATGCAGAGATGAAGGAGCTTGCCGCAAAAAATGGGTTTGAATTAACCAATATCGGATTGGATCAAATGGACGCATTTATGAAAGAGCGGACCCAAATTTATACAGAAGGAGCTGCGCGTTTGGGATTGGGTAAAAAGTAATGCAGTTACCTGCTGTTGGGCAAAATTTCAACTTAGAAAATATAAAGTCTGCGCCTTCTGTTTTTTTGAGGCATTTGTTTGATGCGGCTGTACACCGCGCTATGCCCTTACACAATACATTGGCCTATTTGCCAAGTCCGCCTAAGGGGCGGACTTTGGTGCTCGGAGCAGGCAAAGCAGGGGGCGCAATGGCGCATGCTGTAGAGGCCTTATGGCCAATCGATAAGCCACTGTCTGGATTAGTCATCACTAGGTATGGACACACGCCAGTACGACCGCAGGGCGTTTTGCAGCGCATTGAGATTGTGGAGGCCTCGCATCCTGTGCCAGATCAGGCAGGTCTTGAGGCGTCGCAGCGTATCTTGTCTTTGACGCGAGGACTCACAGAAGATGATTTGGTGTTGTGCTTGATTTCAGGCGGGGGCTCAGCCTTGTTAGTTGCACCAGCAGATGGTTTGCGCTTGGAAGATAAGCAACGCATCAATCAAGAATTGTTAAACAGCGGGGCATCGATTGGTGAGATGAACTGTGTGCGCAAGCATTTGTCCCAAATAAAAGGGGGTCGTCTGGCATCAGCGTGTAAACCAGCTCGTGTGGTGACGCTGACCATCAGCGATGTCCCAGGAGATGATCCATCTGTTATCGCCAGTGGACCTACCGTACCAGATGCTTCTACATGTATAGATGCATGGAATATTTTGCAGCGTTATGGAATTGCTTTACCGCCTTCAGTAGAGGCGGATTTAAAAGCAGGCGTATTAGAGACTCCCAAGCCTTCTGCGCAATGGGACCAAAATAGTGTGCATTTAATTGCAACGCCCTTGCAATCGTTGGAAGCTGCTGCCCAATTGGCACGCGATGCAGGCTTGAATGCTTACATTTTGTCTGATGAGTTGGAAGGTGAGTCACGTGAAGTGGGCAAAGTCCATGCAGCATTGGCAAGAGCTGCTGCACGAGGTGTCGGACCATTTCAAAAACCCTGTGTGATCTTGAGTGGCGGTGAAACCACCGTCACGATTCGCCAACAAGTTACAGGAACGCCCAAGGGCCGTGGTGGTCGTGCGGGTGAGTTTTGTTTAGGCCTGGCTGTGGGTTTGCAAGCCCAAGAAAACGTTTGGGCCTTAGCCGCAGATACGGACGGTATTGATGGAGTAGAAAGCAATGCAGGTGCCATAGTGAGGCCAGAGAGTTTGCAACGTGCTAGCGTAAAAGGCATGCAAGCGAGCCAATATTTAGACCGCAACGACGCATATAGTTTCTTTGATGCGTTAGAAGATTTGGTAGTGACTGGTCCGACACATACTAATGTGAACGACTTTCGCGCTATTTTGGTTCTGTGAATGAAGCGATCGAACCTGACTCTAAAATCACAACTATGAGCATTAAATCAGACAAATGGATTCGGCGTATGGCCGAGCAGCACGGCATGATCGAACCTTTCGAGCCAGGCCAGATTCGTTATAACGACGCTGGAGCAAAAATCGTGAGTTACGGTACCAGCAGTTATGGGTACGACATCCGATGTGCGCCCGAATTTAAGGTTTTCACCAACATTTACAGCACGGTGGTCGACCCTAAAAATTTTGACCAACGTAGTTTTGTGGATATGCATTCTGATGTTTGCATCATTCCGCCCAACAGTTTTGCCTTGGCGCGTACGGTTGAATACTTTCGCATTCCCCGCAATGTGCTGACCGTATGTTTAGGAAAAAGCACCTACGCACGCTGCGGCATCATCGTCAATGTCACACCCTTTGAGCCAGAGTGGGAAGGCTATGTGACGCTTGAATTTAGTAACACCACGCCACTTCCCGCCAAGATTTATGCAGGAGAAGGGTGTGCGCAGGTGCTGTTTTTCGAAAGTGATGAGGTGTGTGAGACCAGCTATAAAGATCGTGGCGGCAAGTACCAAGGTCAAGTGGGCGTGACACTGCCAAAAACCTAGGCCACGCCAGCGGTTGGCTTGTTTTCTGACTATCAAGTCCAGAGTGCGACAATAGCACTCTAAATGACTACTTCCTTTTCTAATTTGCAGCTAGCCCCTACGCTAGCGCGTGCCGTCTCTGAAATGGGCTATGCGTCCATGACGCCTATCCAAGCCCAAGCAATTCCTGTTGTGTTGACTGGGAAAGACGTGATGGGTGCAGCACAAACGGGTACTGGTAAAACAGCTGCATTTTCCTTGCCGCTGTTACAGCGACTTCTCAAACACGAAAATAGTTCGACCTCACCAGCCAGACACCCTGTACGTGCTTTAGTTTTGCTGCCTACCCGCGAATTGGCTGACCAAGTGGCGCAACAAATCAAGGCTTATGCGCAATATACGCAGCTTCGAACTGCTGTGGTGTTTGGTGGTATGGATATGAAGCCACAAACCGTCGAATTAAAAAAAGGTGTCGAAGTTTTGGTGGCAACACCTGGGCGTTTGCTAGACCACATTGAAGCTAAAAATGTGGTTCTCAATCATGTGGAATATGTTGTATTAGACGAAGCAGATCGAATGCTTGATATTGGCTTCTTGCCAGATTTACAACGTATATTGAGTCACTTGCCAAAGCAGCGCACCACACTTCTGTTTTCGGCAACGTTCTCCCCAGAGATCAAACGCTTGGCAAGTAGCTATTTACAAAATCCTGTCACGATTGAAGTCGCGCGACCTAACGAGACTGCAGCAACGATTGAGCAACTTTTCTACAGCGTGAGCGCTGAGGACAAATACCGCGCACTGCGCCAAATGGTCAAAAGCAGAGGTATTACCCAAGCTTTCGTTTTCTGTAATAGCAAATTGGGTTGTGCGCGCTTGGCCCGCTCGCTCGATCGAGACGGCTTGCGCACCACAGCCCTCCACGGTGATAAAAGTCAAGAGGAGCGTTTGAAAGCCCTAGAGGCCTTCAAGCAAGGCCTTGTAGATTTATTGGTTTGTACTGATGTCGCAGCACGCGGCTTAGATATCAAAGATGTTCCTGCAGTTTTTAATTTTGATATTCCATTCAACGCCGAAGACTATGTGCATCGCATTGGCCGCACGGGTCGGGCTGGTGCACTTGGGCAGTCGATTAGCTTTGTAACCGCAAGCGACCAGCGTTTGGTAGTCGATATAGAAAAACTGCTGAAAGTCAAAATCGAGCTGGAGGCTGTAGAGTTTGAAGAAGACAAGCCACGCGGGCGAATCAATACGGGTCGACGCGCTTGGGGAGATGATGATCCTCGGGATGTGCTTGACGCACCGCGTGATGTACCAAGCCGCTCGCGCAGCCATTACGTCAATCCCCCTCGTACGCAGCATGATCCGTTTTTTGATCAGCCATACGAAGAGCCCTCAGCTGATGCTGTCAAGCCCGTTGCTACCCAAGTCCCATTACGTAAATCGCCCAATATCAAACCCAAACGAAATGTGGCGGCTCTTTTTAAAACAACCGCTTAGACTTAAGTCCTTGTATTGTTTATTCCAATAGCTCTAGCGATTGCGGACATTGCACCTGGATACGCTCAGTTAATCGTGCATCATGTATTTGGACGTGATCGAGTTTGAGTGCGCTAAGGCACCCACCCCATAGACAACCGTCATCCACGCACACAATATCTGCGCGCGGCGGGAGTTGCAAAGTGGACCAATGACCAAACACCACAATAGTTTGCTGCGTTAGTCGGTTGGGAAGATCAAACCAAGGAATCAAGCCATTCGGTGCGTTTTCAGGGTCTTTCTTATAGAAGAAATCCATGGCGCCCTGCATATTGCAATAACGAATACGGGTCATGGCATTGACGATGATACGGATTCGATCATGTCCGATTAAAGAGTCATCCCATAGATTGGGCATACCGCCATACATATGAGCGATAAAGTCACCCAATGCATCGCTACGCAGAATACATTCCACTTCGCCGGCAAGCGCCATGGTTTTCTTCGTTGTCCATTGGGGTAGGACACCAGCGTGCACCATCAAAACATTTCCAACTTGCAGCGCCATATGCTGATGACGCAACCAATGCAGGAGTGCATCGCGGTCGGGGGCCTGCAAAATATCTTGGATCGTGTCAGATGGATGGAGTTTCCTAGCGCCAAACGATACGGCTAATAAGTGGAGATCATGGTTGCCCAGTACGCACTGCACACTGCTACCAAATCCCATGAGTCTTCGTAACACTTGCGCATTATCTGGCCCCCGATTCACCATATCGCCTAATATGTAGAGCTTGTCGCGGCTCGGAGAGTAGTCAATGCGTTGTAATAAGCGCTCCAAAGCCTCATCACAACCCTGTATGTCGCCAATCAAGTAAAGTGCCATCTTCGGATTGTCTCAAACTGATTGCGTACGATTTGCGTCCATGGATATCTTTCTCATTTTTCTTTTGACACTGCTCAATGGTGTATTTGCTATGTCTGAAATGGCCTTGGCTTCTTGCCGCAAGCCAAGATTGATGGCACTTGAAGAAGAGGGCGATTCAGGTGCTCGGGCAGCTTTGCAACTTATGTCGCAGCCTACACAGTTTTTATCTACGGTACAAATTGGTATTACATCGATAGGTGTGCTCAATGGCATTGTCGGTGAGGCTGCATTTAGTGTGAATTTGTCCAACTGGTTTATTGCGCAAGGTGTGGCAGATGGATTTGCTGAGGGTTTAGCTACAGCCTGTGTCGTAACCTTGATAACCTTGAGTACGATTTTGTTTGGCGAATTAGTTCCTAAACGCATCGGTCAGTTGTATCCGGAGGTGGTTGCGCGTTTTACGGCACCCTTTATGCTGGCATTGGCTACCATGACTAAGCCTGTGGTGTTCTTTTTGTCGAGTAGCACGAGTGTGATTTTGAAATGGCTGAATTTCGATACCCGCAGCTTGCGCACAGTGACAGAAGAAGAAATTAGTGCGAGTTTGGTAGAAGGTGTAGATGCTGGTGTGATTGAGGCGCATGAGCATCAAATGGTCCAAAACGTATTTAACCTAGATGATCGACCCTTGACGTCGATCATGGTTCCGCGCTCTGAAATCGAGTGGTTGGATGCAAAAACCTCTGTGTCCCAGGCATTGGCAGAGGTAGGTGCGATGGGGGCACATTCTTGGTACCCAGTATGCCGAGATGGCCTAGACGATGTGGTGGGGGCGGTGAGTGTTTCGCATCTTTTACGCATTCCTCCTAACTCGCAAATCACGATTGAAACGCTGGCGCAACCGGTTGCGTTTGTGCCGGAAACTCTGAGTGGTCTAGATCTGCTCGAGCAGTTCAGAAGACCTGCCGAGCGTGCTACAGCACATGGTCGCATGGTCTTGGTGGTCGATGAATATGGCGTAGTACAGGGCTTGATGACCCCACGCGATTTGTTAGAAGCTATTACGGGGGAATTGCTACAAGCCACCTCTGCTGAAGATGCGTGGGCGGTACCAAGAGCGGATGGAAGTTGGTTAGTCGATGGTTTGATGCCGATTGGTGAATTCAAAGCACGCTTGAAAATTCGCGAGTTACCCGATGAAGACCGTGGTATTTACAACACCGTAGCTGGCTTGGTAATGGCAATTGCAGGCCATATGCCCACTGAAACGGAATGCTTTGATTGCGGTGAATGGAAGCTGGAAGTCGTTGACCTAGATGGACGACGTATCGACAAAGTCTTGGTTAGCCCCGTCTCTGAAAAGGCAATTGGTACACCCAAATAGGACGCGTGTCATTGCCGTAGATGATGGCCGAAGGCACGATGCCCACAGCCTCAAACTCCAAACTCACCAGCCAAGCACCGCGTCGCATCTCCGCCTCAGCTTTTTCAATCGCGCGCGGCATGCTTTCTGGTCGTTGAAACATATAGACCATGTCGTAACTGCGCCAGTCCACCAACCAAATATCACCTTGGCGTATCTTTGCAAAGGAGCAACGAATTGCGCTGATGATGCGCAAGGGCCAGCTCATTTCTACGCCGTTCAAATCTGCACGTGGATAGGCATCCCGCAAAGCGATCAAGCCGTCGCCCAATCCGCTACCAGCATCCAATATGCGCGCACCCCCAAGCAAAGTGATGTGTTCAGGCAGTTGTCGCAGTGCTTTGCGGGGCGTTGGAAATAATGGCGCATCTTTCCAAGCTTTGCGTGGATAAATCACCACAATCAAACCTAGCAAAAGCAACCATCCGATGGGGGGCATGGTGAGTGCACCTGATGCAGCCCACATCGACAAGGGAAAGCCCACCAATATCAAAATACGGCGCATCTTGGTGGTGGCCAAAGAAGTCAATACGCCACCCCAAAAAGTCGCGACTGTCAGCCCTACCCACTCCGGTGCGCCAACATGCCTCAATCCCGCAAAAATAAGCCAAGAGGAACTCCAAGCAAGGAGCGCTGGTACTGGCCAAATTAAAAGTTTCATAGAGAAGAATCATAGAATGAAAATCTTATAAATTCCTCACCCACCTTGGATAAAAAATATGATCCGTATCGTTGTAATAGGCTATGGCGCGATAGGCAGTGATTTGGTTCAAAGATTACTAACTAAATACGGTCCAGAGTTATCTTTAGGCGTGCTGTTAGATAAAAATTCGCAAACCATTGAAAAATTACCCAAACAAGTGGTTCACTTAGCTGATATCAAGTCTGTAAAGGAATATCAACCTGACTTGGTAATAGAAGCTGCAGGACATCAAGCTGTCAGGGCGTATGCAAAAGATTGTCTTGAAGCTGGAATTTCTTTTCTTATTGTCTCTGTTGGGGTATTGGCAGACGATAAATTATTTTCTGATTTAAAAAATTCAGCAAGTAAGAACAACTCTAAACTTATCTTGCCTAGTGGAGCGATAGGTGGCATGGATTACCTGCGCGCTGCAAGCCAAGTGCCTAATGCCACCGTTGTGTATGAGTCGCGTAAGCCTCCTAAGGCTTGGGAAAATGAATTGCTTGGGCTTGGAATAAGTTCACCCATTACCGAGCAAATCGTCATTTTTGAGGGTGATGCGCGTACCGCTGCAACAAAATATCCACAAAACTTAAACGTAGCAGCCGTCATGTCATTGGCGGGTATTGGTTTTGAGAAAACGCAGGTTCGTATCGTGATTGATCCAGATGCGAAAGGCAATACCCATCAAATTTTCTTAAAAGGAGATTTTGGAGAAGTAAAACTCAATATTCAAAATAGACCTTCGCCAGATAATCCAAAAACATCCTGGATTGTGAGCCTGAGTATTTTTGCTGCTATCGAACAGTACTTATCGCCCGTCATTTTTATGTGAATTACAAGGCCAAGTAGCGGTCGAGTTGTGCGTTGTTTGATTGAAAATCAGTTGAATTACCCGACCAAACACATTGTCCCTTTTCCATCACATAGTGCCAATCACAAAGACTCAGCAATTGACGAAAATTTTTATCAGTAATGAGAATGGATAATCCTTCGGAGCGAAGAGAGTCTAGGGTTTGCCAAATTTCTTTTCGAATAAGAGGGGAAAGACCTTCGGTAGCCTCATCTAAGATTAAAAGTTGAGGATTGGTCATTAAAGCCCGTCCAATTGCAAGCATTTGTTGCTCGCCGCCTGATAATTGATTACCAAAATTGTTTCGACGCTCTGCTAATCGTGGAAAAAATGAAAATATACGATCCATATTCCATGATTGTTGTCTTGATGGGCTAGCGCGCGATGTTGCGACCAAGTTCTCCCAGACGGTTAAATTTGTAAAGATTTGCCTACCTTCAGGCACTAGTCCGATCCCTAATTGCGCTACTTTGTAGGCAGGCAAATTATGGATATTTTGACCGCGCCATTTAATCTCGCCTTCCCAAATCGGCAACAGTCCCATGATACTTTTGATGGTTGTTGTTTTGCCCATGCCATTGCGGCCTTGCAAGCTAATGCATTGCCCTTCTTGTAGCACAAGAGACATTTCAAAAAGTACTTGGCTACTGCTGTATCCGTTGTTTATTTGAGTCAACTCGAGTAGGGGAGGATTCATAGTTATCAAACCTCATCACCTAAATATGCAGACCGCACAGCGCTACTATTGCGAACGTTTTCTGGACTATCTGTCAAAATAATTTGTCCATAGACCAAGACACTTACTTGGTCTGCCAGTGAAAAGACTGCATGCATATCATGCTCAACCAATAAGATTCCATAATTCTTTTTAAGCTTGGCAAGAATTTCGATCATTTGATGCGTCTCAGAAGCGCCTAATCCAGCCATGGGTTCATCTAGTAGCAACACTTTGGGTTCTGAAGCGATTGCCATTGCAAGTTCAATTTGTCTTTGTTGACCATAGGATAAATTGCCAGCCTGCTTATCACGATAAGGCATTAAACCTAATAACTCCAAGATCGATTCAGAGCGTTCGACTATATTTAAATGAGCAGTTGCTGCTTTCCAAAAGCGAAAGCTATGGCCTTGTGCGATTTGAACCGCTAGCAAAATATTCTCAAGGGTTGTTAATTCTTGGATGATCGAATTAATTTGAAAAGAACGTCCAATACCCTTCTGAGCACGTTTCTCAACCGACCAGTTGGTTATGTCGTCCTCCAACATATAAACGCTACCAGCGTCCGATGAAATCTCACCTGATATTTGGTTAATAAGTGTGGTTTTACCTGCACCATTGGGTCCAATCAAAGCATGCGTTTGACCTATTTGAATTTCAAGGTTGACATGATCTGTGACACATAGACCACCGAAGTTCTTGACTAAATTTTCAACTTTTAGGAGATTTGGTTTCATATCAACGCTTACTCCACAATCCCCATAGACCGTGTTTGAGGTAAATAACTATCAAAACGATTAAAGGACCTAAGATGAGTGGCCAACGTTCAGTGAGAAGTTTCAATCCTTCCTCAGTGAGAAGAAAAGCCAAGGCGCCTACGATGGGACCAAAAACACTTCCAACACCTCCCAATAAAACCATGACGATTAATTCACCTGATATAGACCATGTCATCATGGCAGGTGACACAAATCCAGTTAAGTTAGCAAGGAAAAAACCAGCAAGGGCGCATAACAAAGCAGAAATCACATATGCCGTCATCCGGTAAGTCAATGTGTGGGAACCGAGCGCTTTTACCCTTCGGTTGTTGGTTTTACTAGCTCTAAGTAGTAGTCCAAATTGAGACGCGACTATTTTGTGCATCACCCAAATCGATAGGAAGAGTGCCATTAACAATGAAATGTAGATCGCAAATTTATTACCAGTCAAAACTCCAAAATCACTCAGTTGCTTCAGGCTGATGCCATCATCGCCACCAAACATCTTTAAACTAACAAATACATAGTAAAAAAGTTGCGCAAACGCCAAAGTGATCATGATGAAAGCAATTCCTTGTGTGCGTAGTGCAACCCAAGATAGTGGAGTAGCAATCAAAATGGTAATAAAAGCAGTACAAACTAGATGTACCCAGCCAGAAAAAACACCTAGGCTGGACAAGATTCCTACTGTGTAGGCTCCCAAACCCATATACATAGCATGGCCTAGGCTGACCATGCCCCCATAGCCAAGCGCTAAATTTAGACCCAATGCAGCTAAGGAAAATGCAAGGATGCGTCCAAATAATGTGAGTACATACATGTCGCCAGTCAACCATGCATACAAGGGGACAAACGCAAGGCCTGCTAGCACAGCACCAGCAATCAGAGTTTGAAGCTTATGGCGTTCATGCGTCATTGCTGTCGCACTTTGACTGGAAATAACCCATCGGGTTTAAACGCCAGAACAATGGCCATGAGCAAGTAAACCAGCATGGAGGCAAGTGCAGGTCCGACTGCATTAGCAACAGAGTTATCAAAAACTTGGCGTAACCAAATAGGAAGGAATACTCTTCCAAGGGTATCCACAATACCTACCACTAAAGCACCTAAGAAAGCACCGCGAATAGAACCGATTCCGCCAATCACAATGACCACGAGCGTCAGTATGAGTATGGGCTCTCCCATGCCTGGCTGAATCGACAATATAGGGCCCACCATGGCCCCTGCTAGTCCAGCAAGTCCTGCACCTAAGGCGAAAATGAAACGATTTAGCCACCCTATGTTGATGCCGAGAGCCATGACCATTTCTCGATTGTTTGCACCAGCACGAATAAGCATTCCAACTTTTGTGCGTTCAATGAATAAATAGAGGCCAAGTGCAACCGCTAACCCAACAGCAATGATGGCAAATCGGTAGGCTGGGTAGTTAAACCCAAAAATTTGAATAGATTCAGAAAGAGAACTCGGGGTATCCATAAAGAGTGGAGAATTTCCCCAAATCCAACGCACTAATTCATTGCTAAAAAGTACAACTCCAAAAGTTGCTAGAACTTGGTCGAGGTGATCTCTTCGGTGCAACTCATCTAAGCCAATGGCGTCAAGCAGCGCGGCAAATAAAAAAACACCAATGCTTGCAATGAATAAAGCCAGTGTAAAAGAGCCACTAGTTGCATATAGAACCGCTGCAAAATAAGCACCCAGCATATATAGAGAGCCATGCGCTAGGTTGATAAAGCTCATGATGCCGAAAACAAGCGTGAGCCCAGCAGCCATCAAGAAAAGAAGAATGCCAAACTGCAGGCCGTTTAAGGCCTGCGCTAGTAACAGATTTACGCTCATTCTTTATTTGAGCGGGCAGTCTGTGACGTATGGATCCGATAGATTTTTAAGAGGTGTTGAAACTGTTTTCAAAGATACGCGATCGGCACTGTCCTTAGCAACCTCAAAGACGTGCATGTCTTGAATGGGGAATCCATTTTTATTGAAACGGAAATTCCCTCTTACAGACTTAAAGTCAGCAGCGCGTAGTGCGTTGGTCAGTGCTGCTTTATCAGCTGCCTTGCCACCTGTTTTCTTCAAAGCGCTATCGATCAATAGTGCAGAGTCGTAGGCTTGAGCGGCATATTGAGATGGGATACGACTATATTTTTTTTCAAAATCTGCGACAAATTTTTTGCTAGCAGGATTATTGAAATCTGGTCCCCAGAAGGT
>CAYFLF010000026.1:0-2051 GCA_964343725.1 uncultured Bordetella sp. | reverse complement strand
CCAGAAATAACACCAAGGGCAGTTTCCTTAAGCGCCGGTAAAGTTGAACCGTCAGTTGTGGAAACAGAGAGTAATGGGATTTGGCCTAATAGTCCAGCTTGGCGCATCTGCTTGACAAAGTTGACGCCCATACCACCAGGGTAGAAGACAAAAAGCGCATCTGGCTTAGCAGATTGCATTTGAGCTATTTCAGCAGAGTAGTCAGGTTGGTTCACAGTGGTGTAAACCTCACCAGACAAACCGCCTTTAAAGTAGCGTTTAAAGCCTGCAACGTTATCTTTACCCGATTGGTAATTCGGCGCCATGATGTAAACATTCTTGTAGCCTTTATCGGTTGCGTATTTACCTACAGCCTCAGACTGCATATCGTTTTGCCAAGAGGTAAAGAAGAAATTCGCATTGCATTGGGCACCCGCAAGAGGAGCGGGTCCTGCATTTGAGCCAACAAAAACAGCCTTACCGTCAGCAAGTGGTTTGGCCATCGCCATCATGACGTTCGAGAAGGTAACACCCGTGACGATGTCAACTTTGTCGCGCTCTATAAATTTATTGATAATTTGCACCCCTAATTCGGGTTTGAGTTGATCGTCTTCTTTTAATAGTTCGACGTTTGCACCGCCTAGTTTTCCTCCAGAGTGTTCAAGCCCCAGCATAAAGCCGTCATACATGTCCTGCCCAAGAGAGGCCGCTGGACCAGACATCGTTGCGACAAAACCAATTTTTACAGCTTGCTGCGCTTGTGCTTGAAGACAAGTAAGAGAAGATGCGCAGGCCAAAGACAACGCCAACAATTTGAACTTATTCATGTGGAACCTCTTTTATATTAGGAAGATGTGAAAGAAATTTTAATCTTGAAAGAAATTAAGACATTAGGGTTTTCGCGAAAGTTTGCCCACAAAGTTGATGCCAAGACTGCCAATCCCTACCCGAGTGAATAGTGCCGCAGTGAGTACATGTTCTATCTTTGTCTGGAGTGTCATAGAAAGAGGCAAAAGCCTTGGGTAAGTCTTCGACGATGCTGAGTAGCTGCAACTCTCTTCTTGCTACTAAATTGCCGCATCCTGCGCAGTACCACTCAAATGCGTCTATTACCCCAGCAGGACGACTGCGTTCAATGACCGTACATAGGCTTCCTACCTCTGGTCTTTGTGGGGAATGTCTGACAAAGGCTGGTAATAAAAATACATCACCTTCTTTTAATGGAATACGTTCAATTTTTCCGCGATCTGCGATCAGCAAGGAAGCGTTGCCTTTAAATTGATGAAAATATTCTTCGTATGGATCGACGTGAAAATCCGTACGCTGGTTGGGGCCTCCAACAACAGTACAAATCAAATCAGAGTTTTTCCAAATTTGCTGATTACCCACAGGAGGTTGGAGCAGATGGCTGTTGGAATCGAGCCAATGATTGAAATTTAAAGGCTGACTGTAATGATTGGCAGGGGGAACAAATTGCTTGGACATCAATTAACTCCTTGATAGTTAGATAGCATCCGATGACAAAGGACTTTAGCCAAATGGGCGCGGTAGGTTGCAGTTGCATGAATATCAGATTGCACCTGACTAACATCTAGGCTTAGTTCAGAAATAGAAGTTGCGTGAAAGTTTTTTTGTAATGCATTTTCAGCTTCTGTCCAGCGAACCACACCAAAACCCAGGCCTGTTAGTGCTACTCGGACCGATTGATTAGGCAATAGAGCTATGGCTGCGCCTACCAATGCAAAGCGGGAAGCAGGCTGTTCCCATTTCAGATATTTTGCAAAGAGTGGTTTTGGAAAACGAATACCAGTTATCCATTCGCCTGGTAATAGAGCAGTAGAAAAAATACCTTGAAAAAAAAGATCGGATTTAATTTCACGCTGATTGGTAATAACAGACGCATCTAAAGCCAAAACTGCAGCAGGCCAACAGGCAGAGGGGTCGTGGTTGGCTAATGAGCCGCCAATGGTTCCCACGTTGCGAACTTGTTGATCGGCAATGCCATCTGCAAGATCATTCAACATGGGACAAAAAGATTGGATAGTGTGGCTATTAGCTATGTTGGCATGGGT
>CAYFLF010000025.1:0-15409 GCA_964343725.1 uncultured Bordetella sp. | reverse complement strand
AGTTAAGCTAAAAAACCAATACTGGAACGATTCGTTCGACTAATTGGTAAATCTTGCACCAAGATATCGTTGCGACTGTCTAGCCTTGCATTGCCAAAAGCAGTCATCCAAGCGCGTCGCATTTCTCTTGGTGGTAAGTCGGCAAAGCAATCCAATACATCCGAGCTGGGTTCATACCCAAAATGCTGACCCCAATCGTGGTCATTGCGAATGGACTGATAAAGACGCAATGCAATTTTTCGGGCGGCCTCTGCAGTTGGTGCTTCTATTTCAAACACATTCATACGGTTGAGTATTGGATCAGGAATACGTTGCTCATCGTTAGCAGTTAAAACCCAAATCACTTTGCTTGCATCAATCGTGATTTCCGCGAATTCATCAACAAACCGCTGAGCAGTATCGTGCTCCAACAAGCTGTATAGAGCACCCAGCGGGTCATATTGGGCATCGTTGCTAGCCTTGTCGATTTCGTCCACCACGATGACTGGATTAGCGTACTGCCCGTCAACGATAGCTTCAAACACCTTGCCAGGTTTCGCACCCTTCCATTGGGAAGAGGAACCCGACAGCAACCATCCAGCTGTCATGGAACTCATCGGCACCAAGGTCATACCCGTGCCGAGCAAGGCGGCAATTTCATGCGCAAAATGCGTCTTGCCAACTCCTGGTGGGCCGAGTAACAGCATGGGGGTTATTTCTAGATGGTCGTTGCTGTCTTTGCTCAAGGCAAGATTTCGTCTAACTTCGTCTAGAGGGTCACCAAAATTGGGTAGCGCGTCATACAAATCCGCCATCTCAGGTAAACCTGAGGGCTTGACAGAGAACCGAGTAGGGCCAGTTTCCAGCATGCGCTCGTAGGTATTACAGAGGCTGTCGTATTCCCGAGATTGGCTTCGGTCACGCAACTTTTTAAGTTTGCGCTCGACCTCCTCCGTGTCAAAAACCGTATGTAATTGCGCGATAGGCAAGCGAAGTGACGGCGGAGCAACCAGACTTTGGGAAGACATTTTGAATTCTCCAAGCGATGTTCGGGTATCCAGACATTAGCATAAAGCGCGCCAACTAAAGTGTCGGGAAAACCATCAGGGCGAAGTTAACGGCTGTTTCTCGTTTCGGTTGACCAAAATAAATCTTTATTTGCGTCAACAAGCCAACTTTAGGTGTCGTTGTAGGTGTACTCCAAATCATCTGGAGGATTTCACAAACAACTGAAAGGTCCATGAAATGAGCAAACTTATCGCAACCCTAGTCGCTGGCTTTATCTCTTTAGGCGCCTTTGCTGCCACTACCCCTGCAACACCCGTGGCAGCTCCTCCAGCAACTGCAAAGGTAGCTGCCGAGCCAGCCAAAGAAGTCAAAAAAACAACCGAAAAAGCCGTACAAAAAACCAAAGAAAAAGCGGCTACACCTGCTGCTAAGACGCCAGCATCGGTTAAATAAAACACAACTCTTACTGATTCAATCAACTAAACAAATGCAGACGATCTCGTCAGAGGTCGTCTGCGTTTTTACTTGATAAAGGATGTTGTGAAAGAATGCACCATGGCCAGCATAGGTCTGTATTGAAAATAATCTCCTAATAAAAACCTACAAGTGCATCTCCTCACGAAATTTTCACCAAGAACCATTGGCCTTGGTGCTGCCTTAATCACCATTCTCATATGGACATCGTTCATCGTGATTGCCCGCGCATCTGCCGCGCACAATTTATTACCCCTTGACATTGCCTTTTTACGAATCTTGGGAGCAGGCAGTGTCCTGCTGCCCTGGGCTTGGTGGCTGATGCGACCTCAACGGCAAGCCGGAGAAAAAGTGGGCTCTTTGTGGGGGTTGTCTCCGTTACCTATTCGCATCACCGTCATTGGTGGGTTTTTTGGTAGTTTTATTTTTAGCATGCTGTCTTATTCAGCGTTTTTCTACGCTCCCGCTGCGCATGCTTCTGTATTGATGCCTGGTAGCCTGCCTTTATGGACTACTTTGATGGCTTGGGTGCTGCTAAATCAATCGATTACAAAAGTGCGAGCGATTGGACTGGTTTGTATTGTTTTAGGAGATTTGTTGGTCGGCGGCTCAAGCCTGCTTAAAGCCTTTGAAGGCGGAGAGGTTTGGAAGGGCGATTTGATGTTTATGTGCGCAGCGTGCTGCTGGTCGTTTTATACCGTGATCGTTCGCAAAGAGGGTTTAGATGCAGTTCGTGCAACGATGGCAGTGACTGCTTTTTCATGTGTAACTTTTCTGCCCATTTATGCAATATTGGCTATTGAGGGCACTATTGCAAGCCATTTGGGGACAGCACCTTGGCAAGAGCTTTTGTTTCAAGCTCTCTACCAAGGAATTGGCTCCGTCGTGATTTCTGGAATAACCTTCAACATGATGGTGCGCCACTACGGCCCCGTGCGCAGCACCATGATGACAGCCGTTGTACCAGCCTTGTCTGCCTTATCGGCAGTTGTCTTTCTGAGCGAACCCATGTATTGGAACTTGATGCTAGGCCTTGCCCTCGTGACCTGCGGCATCATGTTTGGTGTTCGCAAGTCTTAAAACTCGATGACTTGACCTTCCGTCATGGGCACAACTTTGATCGCACTGCCCTTCATGGCATCTTGAAACTCAACCAAAGTACCTTTTGCAAGGGGGTTAGAGTTGTAATGCATGGGCGTCACCATTTTGGGCTTGATCCAATTACGCATGGCATATGCTGCATCGTCTGGGTCCATGGTGAAGTTACCGCCAATTGGAGCCAAAACTAGATCTGGTTTGTAGTGCTCACTGATGAACTTCATGTCACCAAACAAACCTGTGTCACCCATATGCCAAATCTTGAAGCCATTTTCTAACTCAATGATGTAGCCAACAGCTTCACCCGCGGGGTGTGACTCGTTCTTTCCAGTAGCAGGATTGTTCCAAAGCAAAATTGAAGAGTGCTCAGCAGCAACCGCCGTTATCTTGATGCCAGGCAATGGTTTGACTGAGCCGGTTTTGTTAAAGCGATGGGTCAAATTGGGTGGTAACACGCCCAAGGTTATGAGCGGCGTCATTAAATCTGCGGGACCGTACAAAACCGAGTTGTTGAGCTTAGCCAGCGCAGGTGCATCACCCAAATGGTCAACGTGCCCGTGTGTCACCAACAAAATGTCAATTTTTCCTAAGGCAGAAAAATCTGTTTTGTATGGTGCTGGTGTTTTGGGGCCGCCAGTTAACCAGGGGTCCACCACAATAATTTTTCCGCCAGGGGTTTTAATGCGAAAACCCGCTTGGCCGAGCCAGAGCAGTTCTGTTTTACCACTAGCAGATGCTGCAGTTTGTGCCTGAACATTGGCGCCTAATAAGCCAAGCGCCAGCATTGCGATAGCAATTAAATATTTGAAAAGGTGTTTTAGGTGCATCTAGTTGTCTCCTTGTGTTCTCGATATTAACGGTTATTGAAATTATTTGTGGCTCAAGGCATTGGTCACCAGCTTGGAGGTGATATCCACAATTTGAATCATTCGGTCGTAAGCCATGCGAGTGGGGCCAATCACGCCCAGGGTTCCAACCACTTGCCCATCAATTTCGTATGGCGCACTGACAACAGACAGCTCTTCCATTGGCACGATTTGGCTTTCACCGCCAATGTAAATACGAACCCCTTCCGCCTGGGCAGAAATGTCTAACAGGCGCACCAGTTGTGCTTTTTGCTCAAATAAATCAAATGCTCTGCGCAATTGGCCCATGTCGCTTGAGAAATCACTCACGGATAACAAATTGCGCTCTCCACTGATCACCACATCGTCCTGAGGTTGAGTTAGAGCTTCTGTGCTCACCTGGACTGCCGCTTGCATCAAGGTGGCAATCTCACTACGCAAAGATTCGACTTCCGCTAACAATTTCTCACGCACTTGCTCAATTGCCATTCCTGCGAAGTGGTGATTCAAATAGTTTGAAGCCTCTGTCAGTTGCGAGGTGGTGTAGTCCGATTCCGTGAATAAAACGCGGTTTTGTACGTCCCCCTCTGGGGAAACCATGATCACCAGAAGCCTGCGCTCAGACAATCTTAAAAATTCAATATGGCGAAATATCGAGCTACGACGTGGTGCGATCACAACACCAACAAATTGGGATAAGTCGGACAACAAATTTGCAGCATTGGCAATTACTTTTTGCGGCTGATCTGCTGCCAAACTCGGGGTATGCAACTGCTCCCGGTCTGCCGTCAACATCGTGTCCACAAACAAACGGTATCCGCGGGAGGTCGGCACCCGCCCAGCAGAGGTGTGTGGGCTCGCAATGAGGCCCAGCACCTCCAAATCGGACATGACATTGCGGATGGTGGCCGGAGAGAGTTCTATGCCGCTTGCTCGGGCAAGAGTGCGCGATCCGACGGGTTGCCCGTCGGCTATATAGCGTTCAACCAGTGCTTTCAGCAGCACTTTGGCGCGATCGTCTAGCATGTTCATGGTGAAAGACAAATTTTAGTGATGTAATTTAGCCATGAAATCCACATTTCGTCAGATTGCATTGATCGGTAAATACCACTTGCCTGTTGGCAGCGGCGCAAAACCATCATCTAAGCAAGCCCTACAGAGCATCGCACAGTTTTTGCTCGACCAAGGCTTGGATGTTATTTTTGAGCACGATACCGCATCCAACACGGGAATCACCGAATACGCAGTCATGGACGTTGACGGCATCGGCAAGTCTTGCGATTTGGCACTAGTTCTGGGCGGCGACGGCACGATGTTGGGATACGGTCGACTTTTGGCCAAATACGACGTCCCCCTTATTGGGATCAACCAAGGCCGATTGGGCTTTATTACTGATATCCCTATCCAAGGTTTCGAAGAAACCCTCAAACCCATGCTGCGTGGTGAATTTGAAGAGGACAAACGGGCGCTGGTGCATGCCAAGGTCTGGCGCGATGGCCATTGCATGTTTGACGCGCTGGCGATGAACGATGTCGTGGTCAACCGTGGTGCAACCTCTGGCATGGTGGAGTTGCGGGTCGAAGTAGACGGCCGCTTCGTGGCCAACCAACGTGCCGACGGTTTGATCATTGCGACTTCGACTGGCAGCACAGCCTACTCTTTGTCGGCTGGCGGCCCTTTGCTTCACCCTTCTTTAAATGCGTGGGTGATGGCGCCAATTGCCCCCCACACCTTGTCTAACCGACCTATCGTCCTAGCTGATACTGGTGAAATTGCAGTTGACCTGATAGCGGGGCGAGATGCCAGTGCTAACTTTGACATGCAATCCCTTGCTGACTTGTTGCTTGGAGACCGTATTACGGTCAAACGCTCCAAGTTTTCGGCCCGCTTTTTACATCCCAAAGGCTGGAGTTACTACGACACCTTGCGTGAGAAACTGCATTGGAACGAGGGCGTGGCATGAGTTTGCGCCATATCGTATTGCGCGATTTTGTGATTGTTCGCGCGCTCGACTTGGATTTATCGACTGGATTTACTGCGCTAACAGGTGAAACGGGCGCAGGCAAATCCATTTTGATTGACGCCGTTCAACTCGTACTCGGCTCACGGGCAGAGTCTGGCGTTATTCGTGAAGGCGCTAACCGAGCAGAAATTAGTGCTGAGTTTGACGTTACCCCAGATGTTTTGTCATGGTTGCAGGAAGAAGGGTTTGACGACATCGCCGCGCAAGATGGCGTGTTGCTTAAACGAACCATTGACTTACAAGGCAAAAGCCGCGCATGGATCAATGGTAGCCCTGCTACTGCAACGCAACTACGCGCTTTAGGTGACCTATTACTAGACATTCACGGTCAACACGCATGGCAAAGCCTCACTCGCCCTGAAGCAGTCCGTAGTCTCCTAGATGCCTACGCCAACATCGATTTAAAAAATTTACAAAGTGCTTGGACTGCTTGGCGCTTGGCAACCCAAACCCTGCACGATGCACAACATGACCAAGCTAACCTGCAAGATGAACGCGAGAGGTTGATGTGGCAAGTGGCGGAAGTAGACAAACTAAATCCTGCCTCTGACGAATGGGACGAGTTAAATCAACAACACACTCGGCTCTCACATGCGCAAGCGCTCATGGATGCAGCACAAACTGCTATCCATGCCTTGGAAGATGACGACACTGGCGCCCTCACCCAACTGTCAAAAGCTCAAACTGCTCTTCAAGACCAGGCCCATGTTGCAACTGAGTTTACAAACTGGGTAGATGTATTGGCCTCTAGCTTGGCACAAGCAAGTGATGTGGCACATTCATTACAGACATATCTGAGCCACACCGAATTAGACCCAGAAGGTCTGCAGTCTCTAGACGAACGCATGGGTTTGTGGATGTCTCTTGCAAGGCGCTTTAAGCGCACACCGCAAGAGCTTCCCATCGTTTACGCGGAGTGGAAACAACGCTTACAACAACTAGAAGCCTCAAGTGACCTCGACGCGCTGGAGCGAGCGCAAGCTCATGCCTTTGCGCACTACACAAGCGAGGCGCAAAAAGTGTCTAAAGCACGCGCGAAAGCAGCACCAGAGCTCGCAACCTCGATTACCCAAGCCATGCAAGGTTTGGGCATGCAAGGTGGGCGCTTTGAAGTGGCTTTAGAAACAAACGACCAACCTAGCGCACATGGACTAGAGAACGTTGTATTTTTAGTAGCAGGTCATGCAGGCAGTACACCAAGGCCAGTTGGCAAAGTCGCGTCAGGTGGCGAGTTATCTCGAATTGCTCTCGCTATTGCGGTCACTACTAGCCAATTAGGCAGTGCCCAAACTTTGATTTTCGATGAAGTGGACTCTGGCGTGGGTGGTGCAGTCGCCGAAACTGTCGGTCGTTTGATGTTGCAACTCGGACTTGATCGACAAGTTTTGGCAGTTACCCATCTCCCACAAGTCGCAGCATGCGCCAACCACCATGGCGTTGTTTCCAAACACATGGATGCAAATGGCGCGTCAAGCCAAGTTTTCATGGTGGAAGGCGAAGATCGCGTGAATGAAATTGCGCGCATGCTGGGGGGAGAAAAAATCTCTGAAACAACGCGTGCGCATGCCCGCGAAATGTTGCAGATTCACATTGAAACTAAAAGCATCCCCAAAGTCGCACTCGAAAGTCCCACAGCATCTGTCAAAGTAAAGGCCAAAGCATGACGCTTGAACTGGTCCTCATCACAGGCATGTCAGGATCAGGAAAATCGGTCGCGCTGCATGCGCTTGAAGACGCTGGCTACTACTGTGTAGACAACCTCCCACCCGAATTGCTTTTACCGTTTGTGGAACTCGAGCAACAAAAAAAAGCTGACAAAGTGGCGATTGCCATGGATGTACGCAGCGCCCAATCCTTACCCCTAGTCCCTGCCCAACTGACTGAGTTGCGGAATAAGCAGATCAATATTCGCCTCTTGTTTTTAGACGCCAATACCGATACCTTGGTACGCCGGTTTTCCGAAACACGCAGACGTCATCCGCTTTCCCGTCAAACAGACAGTAGCCATTCTTCCGACTTAGATCGCAACGTGGTCGATGCCATTGAAATGGAACGTAGTTTGTTGAGCGATCTTCGCGAAGAGTCGCACATCATCGATACCAGCTTGCTGAGAAGCGCCAAACTGCAAAGCTATATCAAGTCATTGATTTCTGCGCCTGCAACGCAGTTGACTTTGATGTTCGAGTCATTTGCGTTCAAGCGTGGCATCCCCATGCATGCAGACTATGTATTCGATGTGCGGATGCTTCCCAATCCCCATTACGAAGCAGGCTTAAAAAACCTGACCGGACAAGACGCAAGTGTGGCAAATTGGTTAGCTAGCTACCCTGCTGTCAATGCAATGGCACAACAAATTACGACGTTTTTAAATGCTTGGCTGCCAGATCTGAGTAACGACCATCGCAGCTACGTGACTGTGGCGATTGGTTGCACAGGCGGTCAGCATCGCTCGGTATATTTGGTTGAATTGCTAGCAAAACAGTTCGCCGCTGACTGGGTCACTTTAAAGCGTCACCGCGAACTAGATACTCTTTAGCCCACTAATTTACGTATCGGCGTAGGCAGGCCCAATTCCAGCATAGATGGCCGATCAATCCAACGTCCTTGGCCCAAAGACTTTTGACTTTTCAAGTGCAACGAGACTGGATGCAAATACAAGTCTTTGTGCGTTAGCACATGTTTGATCACGGGCATTTCTTGTAATTCAAGATGATTGAGAGGCTCAATAAACGACGCTAAAGCAGCGTAACTCTCAAATACAGGCAGGCAATAAAGTCCAGCCCAAATTCCAGTCTGTGGTCTTTGCACCATCCACACCTTGCTGCTTTTTGTTTGCGCATACAACATCCACAATTGCTCGCTGCTACGTTTTAATTTTTTCGATTTGACTGGGAAACTCTCTGGAGAACCTGCTTTGTTTGCTTCACAGTGATTTGCAATCGGGCAACGCATGCACTGTGGATTTTTAGGAGTGCACAAAGTGGCACCCAAGTCCATCATGCCTTGCGTGTAGTGCGGCATAGCGAGCTTCACACGGTGAGTGGGCAACAATGTTTGCGCCTTCTCCCAAAGCAATTTTTCATTTTTTACAACTGCCAAATCTTGATCGAAACCCAAATAACGTGAGAGCACACGTTTCACATTCGCATCCAATATGGCAATGGGTTCTCCAAAACATAAGGATGCAATTGCTGCAGCTGTCGATCTACCGATTCCTGGCAATGTTTGCAAGGTAGTGGCATCTCGTGGAAATTCACCACCGTGCAGTGTCATCACGTCTTTTGCAGCGCGGTGCAAATTGCGTGCACGGCTGTAATAGCCTAGACCACTCCACAAACCCATCACTTCCTCTTGAGATGCATTTGCCAAATCTTTGACCGTGGGAAATCGCCGCATAAAGCGCGCAAAGTAATCACGAACGGTCGCAACCTGTGTTTGTTGCAACATGATTTCTGACAACCAAACCGCGTAAGGGTCTTTTGTGTTTTGCCATGGCAAGTCATGGCGACCATGGATTTTTTGCCAAGCCACTACCGTATCGCCAAACGACAACGACTTTTGACGCATAGTCAATTCTTTTGACATGAAGCGCAATAGTAAGTAGCGCGTTGGCCTTGCACTAAGCGCTTGATCAATTGACTGCACTGCCTGCACGGTTGTCCCTCGCGGTCGTAGACATTGGCTTCTAATTGAAAGTAACCCGCATTTCCATCTGCATTAGAAAAATCACGCAAGGTGCTGCCGCCTTTGGCCACTGCACGTGCCAATACGTCGATGATGGCAGTCCTCAATCTTTCAGCTCGCAGACGGCTAATTCGTTTGGCACTAACAGTAGGACGGATACCTGAAATGAATAATGCTTCAGATGCGTATATATTGCCCACCCCCACCACAATATCTCCTGCCAATAAGACCTGCTTGATAGCTGCACTTCTTTGCTTGAGGGCTTTGTGAAAAGCATCTAGGTCGAATTGACCATCTAAGGGTTCAACACCAAGGTGTCCTAAGAGTTTCTGTGCAATTGCGCTAGTTTCAGATTCTGCATACACCACTGCACCAAAACGCCGCGGATCGTTCAATCTTAAAAGTCCATGGCTTGTGTGCAAATCAAAATGGTCATGCGCTTGAGCGGGAAGGTTGGCAAAAGTACTGATAGGACTAAAACTCAAACTGCCAGACATCCCTAAATGCCAAAGCAACAACCCTCTGTCTAAATCCATCAACAGATATTTCCCTCGCCTGCGAACAGCCAGAATTTTTCGTCCGACCAAAGATGCTGGCTTGATGCCTAAAGGCCAACGCAAGGGTTTTCCGACACGAACCTCAGTCACTCGGGCATTTGCAATGCGATCTGCAAAACTCAAGCGCGTTACTTCGACTTCGGGTAATTCAGGCATCTCATCGTCACAATTTAACTAAAGCCATTATGATGCCAGCATGAAGTTTTTATTGGCATCAGCCGTCATTTCGCTCGCCTTCACAGGTTTAAGTCGCGCCGCCCAAAGCGCACCCGATACACCAGAGGCACCCATAGTCAACTCTGGCATGAACGGTGAAATGTTGTATGAAATTTTGGTTGGAGAACTCAATATCCAACAAGGTCAACCCTTGGTTGGATTTTCTTTGCTATTGGATGCAGCGCGTAAATCCAATGATGCACAACTTTATGCCCGTGCTGTAGAAATTGCGCTCAAAGAACGCGCTGGAGATGGCGCATTGATGGCGGCCCGTAGCTGGACCCAAGCACTGCCGCAAGATCGCTTAGCCAATCTCAATTTGCTGCAAATTTTGATTGCACTCAATAAAACGCGTGAAACCTTGGAGCCTCTCAAAAAAGAAATTGCGCTAAGTCCCGCTACCGAACGCAATGCGGCTATCCGGGTGATTCCTCGTTACTTCGCTCGTGTCTCCGATACAGCAGTTGCTTCTGAGGTTGTGCAAAATGCTTTGAGCAGTTACACAAGCAATGCTGAAACAACCTCAGCAGCATGGTCGGCTATTGGCCGCATGCAAATGCTAAACGCCAACTTGAATGGGGCTTTGCAATCGGTCCAAAAAAGCATGGCGAAAAATGTAAACGTTGACGTCAGTGCGGCTTTCTTAGCCCTAGAGCTTTTAGGTCGTGGAGTCAAAGAAGCAGAAGTTTTAGTTCAGCAGTCGCTTCCTAAGCAAGACAAGCCTGACTATCCCATGGCTTATGTTCGGGTGTTGGTTGAAGCCAAACGCTACGAAAAAGCCTCTGAGCAAGCACAAATCATCACACAACGATTTCCTACCCATGCTGAGGCGTGGTTGCTGTTAGGTTCTCTGCAATTTGAGCAAGGCGCTGATAAACAAGCCGATGCCTCCCTTCAAACCTATATCGGATTGGCCAATAAAGCGCCTAATGAAAATACACAACGCGGCATGATGCAAGCGCAATCTCGTCGTGCTTCTATCTTGGCAAAACAAGGCAAATTACAAGAAGCCCGATTGTTGATTTCGCAATTACCAGTCAAGAATGAAGAAGACACGCGCAATCGATTGATGGCAGAGTTACAACTTTTGCGTGAATTCAAACAATGGCAAGCTGCTTTTGATTTTTTGGCCAAGTTCGCTGGCGAAGACCTAGACCTGATTTATGAACAAGCCATGATGGCTGAAAAACTCAACCGCCTAGAAGAGATGGAAAAACTACTGCGATCCATCATTAGCAAGGATAAATCACACTTCAATGCCTATAACGCCTTGGGATTTTCATTAGCAGATCGAAATATTCGCTTAACTGAGGCAAAGGAGTTGATCGTCAAAGCACTCACTTTGTCTCCAGGTGATCCTTTCATCACTGATAGTCTAGGCTGGGTGGAATTTCGGCTTGGCAATCTCAACCAAGCGCTTGTCCTCTTGGAGAAAGCTTTCAAAGACCGCGCGGATGCAGAAATCGCTGCACACCTAGGTGAAGTGCTGTGGCAACTCAAGCGCGAGAGTGATGCGATTGCCGTCTGGCGCCAAGGGTTAGAAATAGCGCCAACCAACGAAACGTTGCAACAAACTCTGCAACGCTTCAAACCTGGCATCTAACCATGCGTGTCTGGGCCAGCCTCTGGCTTGTCGTTTGCATTGCGGCCTGCACAACAAGTCCCACACCTCTTCGCTCCAATTCAACAAAAGCACCAACTGAGAAGCAATGGCAAGGACGCATCAGCGTGACTGTGCAGAGTGATCCTCCGCGCAATATGAGTTCTGGCTTTACCTTAGAAGGTGATACACGTTTGGGCGAACTCAATTTATTCTCTCCGCTGGGGACGACCCTCGCGACAATGCAATGGAGCCCCACTTCCACGCAATTACTACAAGGCAGTCAACAGCGACGTTTTGACTCTTTGGAACATTTGACGCAAGAGACAACAGGGGCTGCGTTACCAATTGACGCCATGTTTGACTGGCTACAAGGTATTGGAACTGCTTCTCCTGGATGGCAAGCAGATCTCTCTGCCATTTCTCAAGGTACTTTGGTTGCCAAACGTTTGACGCCAGAGCCTTTGGTAATACTTCGTATCAAACTCGACTCACCTTAACCCCATGCTGCAATCGCTCCATCATGTACTAGCGCCTGCCAAGCTAAACCTTTTCTTGCACATCACGGGGCGTCGTGCAGATGGTTATCACTTGCTGCAGTCTGTTTTCATGTTGATCGATTGGTGTGACACCTTGCATTTTGATGCCAAGTTGGATGGAACTATCCAACGTATAGACCTCACTACACCTTTGCCAGCAGATGACTTAGTCGTTCGCGCTGCGCGCGCACTGCAAACTGCCAGCGGTACAACACTTGGTGCTGAAATTCGTATCGACAAACAAATACCTGCTCAAGCCGGTATGGGCGGTGGCTCCTCTGACGCTGCGAGTACGCTGTTGTCGTTGAATAAATTGTGGGGACTGAACTGGCCAATCGCGCAACTACTTCCCATAGGTTTGGCTTTAGGCGCCGATGTACCTTTCTTTTTGCATGGCTACAACGCTTGGGTGGAGGGTATTGGAGAAAAAATAAGCCCTGTTTTAGTGCCTCCCAGTCGCTTTGTAGTTGTCAAACCCCATGCAGGCATTGAAACAGCACGAATCTTTAGCCATCCCTCCCTAGAGCGCAGTACCAAAACTGCTACAATTTCCGACTTTGCTGAGCAACCATACGACTTTGGTCGTAATGACTTGCAACCAGTGGCTCTGGCGTTGTGTCCCGAAGTAAAAAAAGCCCTTGAGTGGCTGCAATCTTTCGGCTTGAAACCTCGCATGACCGGCTCTGGTAGCGCAGTGTTTGCGCAACTACCCGAGCACATGGTGGTGGACTCCCCGCCAGACAACTGGCAAATGCAAATCTGTCGCAACATGGTGTCTCACCCTCTGCGCGAATGGATGGACAGCAACGGTTAACGGTTAGTGGCTGAAAGGCGGCTGACCTGTGTAGGGGAATCGCCAAGTTGGTTAAGGCACCGGATTTTGATTCCGGCATGCGAAGGTTCGAATCCTTCTTCCCCTGCCAAATCTTTTTCTGCGCATGACGGCATGCAAGCGTCATTGGTTTTGAAGCGAAGGTCATCCGTCAATATGTCGACTCCCACACCTGACTTCATGGTTTTTACCGGCAACGCCAATCCTGCGTTGGCGTCTGAAATTGCCAAGCATCTAGGTATTGAGCTTGGTGCAGCCCAAGTGGGCCGTTTTTCAGATGGCGAAGTAACGGTCGAGATCAACCAAAACGTGCGTGCGCGTGATGTGTTTGTCGTGCAGTCGACTTGCGCGCCGACCAACGAAAGTTTGATGGAATTGCTCATCATGGTCGACGCCTTGAAACGCGCTTCGGCAGAACGTATCAGCGCGGTCATTCCATATTTTGGATATGCCCGCCAAGACCGTCGCCCACGCTCGAGCCGTGTGCCCATTTCAGCCAAGATGGTGGCTGACTTGTTGCAAACGGTGGGTGTTGCCCGTGTGTTGACGATGGATTTGCACGCTGATCAGATTCAAGGTTTTTTTAATATTCCGGTCGACAACATTTACGCTTCGCCAGTTTTGTTGGGTGACTTGAATTTAAAAAAATACAGTGATCTGATTGCTGTTTCGCCTGATGTGGGTGGTGTGGTGCGTGCCCGCGCATTAGCCAAACAACTCAATTGCGATTTGGCCATCATTGACAAACGTCGCCCTAAAGCGAACGTGTCAGAAGTGATGCATGTGATTGGCGACATTGATGGACGTAATTGCGTCATCATGGACGACATGATCGATACCGCTGGCACATTGGTGAAAGCGGCTGAAGTATTGAAAGAGCGCGGCGCTAAAAAAGTCTATGCGTACTGCACCCATCCGATTTTCTCTGGGCCAGCAGTTGATCGCATTGCTAAAGGTGACGCGCTAGACGAAGTTGTGGTGACCAACACCATTCCTTTGACTGACGCGGCGCAAGCCTGTCAAAAAATTCGCCAACTCACGGTGGCACCGCTGATCGCTGAGACGATTCAGCGTATTGCCAAAGGTGAGTCGGTCATGAGTTTGTTTTCTGACCAAGACCAGTTGTTCTAAGCACTGGTTTCTCAGAAAACATTCAAGCGGGGTTGGCAACAACCTTTTTTTAAACGGAGCCACACTGGTCGCGGTGGGCTCTTACAGGAGTTAGTTATGAAATTTGTCGCTTTTGAGCGCGCTAAGCAGGGAACGGGTGCGAGCCGCCGTCTGCGTATCACCGGTCGCACGCCCGGTATCGTCTATGGCGGAAAAGGTGAGCCTCACCTCATCGAACTTGACCACAACGCCTTGTGGCATGCCTTGAAGAAAGAAGCGTTCCACGCCTCTATCTTGGAGATGGAACTCAACGGAGCCAGTTCACAAGTGCTATTGCGCGATGTGCAATACCACCCCTTCAAGCAACAAGTGTTGCACATCGACTTCCAACGTGTCGATGCCAACACCAAGATGCACAAGAAAGTGCCTCTGCACTACAGCGGTGAAGAAAACTCACCTGCTGTCAAATTGGATCACTGCTTGATCAACCATGTGATGACTGAGTTGGAAGTGTCTTGCCTACCCAAGGATCTTCCAGAATTCATCGCGATCGATTTGAGCAAACTGACCAAAGGGCATTCGTTGCACATCAACGACATCACCTTGCCCGCTGGCGTGGTTGCTGTCACCCACGGCAAATCCAATCCAGTGTTGGTTGCTGTTGTTGCTACCAAAGAAGAAGAGCCAACTCCCCAGCAAGCAGCTGCCGCTGCAGCTGCACCCGCGGCTCCTGCTGCCAAAAAGTAAACACTTTTTGCACAGACATTCAAAGCCCACCTCGGTGGGCTTTTTTGTGGGTATTCAAAGTTCAACCTCACCGATAATTTGGATCATGATCAAGTTGTTTGTTGGCCTTGGCAATCCTGGCCCAGAATACGAAGACACGCGCCATAACGCAGGTTTTTGGTGGCTAGACGCGGTCGCGCAAGATCTAAAAGTCACTTTTCAAGTAGAACGTAGCTACTATGGTTTGGTCGCTAAAACCAGCATCAACCACCATCAGGTGTGGTTACTCAAACCACAAACCTTTATGAACGTATCGGGCAAGTCAGTCAGTGCGTTGGCAAGATTTTTCAAAATCGAACCAGCTGACATCTTGGTAGCGCATGACGAATTAGACATTGCCCCTGGCGAAGCGAAACTCAAACTCGGTGGCGGCCATGCTGGTCACAACGGTCTGCGTGATATCCATGCCCATCTTGGCACCGATCAATACTGGCGTTTGCGCATTGGCATTGGTCATCCAGGTATCAAAGCTGAGGTTTCCAACTGGGTGCTCAAAAAGCCTGCACCCGATCAGCGTAGCGCGATCGAAGCTTGCATCTCACGCGCGCGCGCTGCAGCACCATTTTTATTGTCTGGCGATATGGTGAAAGCTACCCAGATGGTGCATACAGTCAAGCCTCCAAGGCCTAAGCCCCCTGCCCCAGAAGCTGTTTAATTA
>CAYFLF010000024.1:0-15713 GCA_964343725.1 uncultured Bordetella sp. | reverse complement strand
AGGAAGACCATGCTTTCAACCTAGAGCGCCTCGCGGAGCTCTACCCAGACACGGCAGAAGCTCTAGCGCCCGTTGTGTCCAAAAATGCGCGAGGCTGGGTGGGTGTGCGTTGCACCTTGCATGACCGCTTGCCTTTGGTCGGAGCAGTTGCAGATGCACCGACAGGTTTGTGGATCAATTCCGCCATGGGTTCACGCGGACTGACCTTAGGTCTTTTGTGCAGTGAAATATTGGTAGCGCAAATGACGGTACACCCTCCCCCTGTAGACGCTCATTTGGTGCGCGCTATTTCTTCGCAAAGGTTTGTTGAAAAAGCCAAGGCTAAGATGCAGCGCAGATGAACACCCCCCAATCTCCATCGACGGAGCCAGCACATGAAGCTCCTACGGCTGCCCCTTCTTCCGTCTCATTCGCCCAAGCTTTTTGGTTTTGGCTCAAACTAGGTTTCATCAGTTTTGGTGGCCCCGCAGGGCAAATTTCCATCATGCACCAAGAGTTGGTGGAACAGCGCAGGTGGATTTCTGAAAAACGGTTTTTGCATGCGCTGAATTACTGCATGGTCTTGCCTGGCCCCGAGGCGCAACAGCTGGTGACTTACATCGGTTGGCTCATGCACAAGCGCTGGGGTGGCATTGTGGCGGGGGCTTTATTTGTCTTGCCCTCTTTGCTGGTGTTGATCGCCTTGTCTTGGGTCTACATTGCGTTTGGCGATGTGCCCGTCATCGCTGGCTTGTTTTACGGCATCAAACCCGCTGTCACCGCGATTGTGGTGCAGGCGGCGCACCGCATCGGATCACGCGCTTTGCAAAACAAAGTGATGTGGGGCATAGCCGGAGCTTCTTTTGTGGCGATCTTTGCCTTAGACGTGCCGTTTCCTTTGATTGTGGGAATAGCGGCTTTGGTCGGATTTGTCGGGGGTAAGTTGTCGCCCGAAACTTTCCGAGTGGGCGGTGGGCACGGCAGTCAAAAAGCCTCGTATGGCCCCGCTTTGATCGATGACCACACGCCAACGCCCGAACACGCCATGTTCAGCATCAAAAGTTTGGTGCAAGTGCTGGCGGTGGGCGCCATGTTGTGGGCGATTCCAATCGCCCTTCTCAACGCTGTATTTGGCTGGGAACACACCTACACCCAAATGGCTTGGTTTTTCACCAAAGCCGCATGGCTCACCTTCGGTGGTGCCTACGCAGTCCTGCCCTATGTTTACCAAGGTGCCATCACCGACTTTGCTTGGGTCACCCCCACCCAAATGATGGACGGTCTCGCCTTGGGTGAAACCACCCCCGGACCGCTGATCATGGTGGTGGCTTTTGTGGCTTTCGTCGGGGGCTACGTGAAAGCCTTATTGGGACCAGATAGCCTTTTTTTAGCGGGTGCAATGGCGGCTTGCTTGGTGACTTGGTTCACCTTTTTGCCCTCGTTCATATTGATTTTGGCAGGCGGTCCGTTTGTCGAAAGCACCCACAACGACTTGAAATTTACCGCCCCATTGAGCGCGATTACCGCCGCCGTGGTGGGGGTGGTGCTGAATTTGGCGCTGTTTTTTGGCTATCACCTCTTGTGGCCACAGGGCTTTTCAGGCGCTTTTGATACAACCAGCGCCTTGATTGCAGTGGCCGCAGCTATTGCCTTATTTCGCTTCAAACTTAGCGTGATGCATGTCATTTTTGGGTGTGCAATCGCAGGTTTGGCGTTTTCCCTTATTCTCTAAAAGCATATAAGTAGAACCAATAAATCGTTGGTTTTTGCATAAGGAGCCCTATGATCCCCTCCTTATGCATGAATTTGGTTTTATTTTCGCTGGCTTTTTTGTGGGACTCGTCGTTGGGCTAACCGGCGTCGGAGGCGGGTCTTTGATGACCCCTATCTTGATTTTCTTCTTTGGAATCAAGCCCTATTTGGCCGTTGGTACCGATTTGCTATTTGCCGCCTTCACCAAAGGGGCTGGCACTTTGAGCTTGGCTCAGCAACGTTTGGTGCCTTGGCGCGTGGTTTTTACCCTGAGCGCAGGAAGTTTGCCTGCCGCAGCGCTCACCCTATGGGCCTTGCATGAAGTCGGACCAGCAGAGCCTGCGGTTCAGCAAGTCATGAAGTCCACCTTAGGCGTCGCACTTTTGTTGACCGCCTTAGCCATGCTTTACAAGGCCATTCGCGGCAAAAAAGCACCCCAGTCACTGCCAGAAGATGCCATTGAAACCGCCATCCGCCCAAGACATTGGGCTTTACCTGTCCTTTTTGGAGCAGTGATTGGCGTCTTGGTCACCCTAACTTCTGTCGGAGCCGGTGCCATTGGCGTCTCCGTCTTGATGATCTTGTATCCCCGACTGCCCTTGTCACGCATTGTTGCTAGCGATATTGCGTATGCCGTACCCCTGACTTTGGTTGCTGGCTTGGGCCATGCGTCCTTGGGCTCGGTCGATTGGTCTTTGCTTTCCTTGTTGCTGACTGGGTCCCTGCCTGGCATCTGGATTGGTTCACGCTTGGTGCACAAAACCCCTGAGCGCTTTATTCGTTCTGTTCTCTCTGTGTTGCTAGCTTGGGCTGGCAGCAAACTTGTTTTCGCTTAAACCAATATGTATCAATACACCGAATTTGACAAACAGTTTGTCCAAGCCCGTGCAGCGCAATACCGCGACCAGTTAACCCGCAACCTAGCAGGCGAACTTGGTGATGACGAGTTTCGTCCCCTGCGCCTGCAAAACGGCTGGTATGTGCAGCGCTACGCGCCCATGTTGCGAGTGGCAGTTCCCTACGGCGAACTCAATAGCGCGCAACTGCAAGTTCTCGCCAAAATCGCCCGCGACTACGACACGCCATCGGCTGAACTCATCGCGCATGCGCAAAGCGAGCAAGACAAGATAGGTGGCATCTCCGCCCCACCTTTGACAACCAATTACGGACATTTCACGACGCGCCATAACGTCCAATTCAACTGGATTCCATTAGAAAAAAGTGCGGATGTGATGGACTTACTTGCTTCGGTCAATCTGCACGGCATACAAACCAGCGGCAATTGCATTCGCAACATCACCACGGACGAGCGCGCAGGTATCGCAGTTGACGAAGTAGTGGACCCTCGGCCTTATGCAGAAATCTTGCGCCAATGGAGTACCTTGCACCCAGAGTTCGCTTATCTGCCCCGTAAATTCAAAATTGCCATCACCGGATCAGTCGAAGACCGCGCAGCAATTGCTTGGCACGATGTGGGATTGCGCGTATTGCGCAATGAAGATGGCGAAGTGGGTTTTCAAGTGTTAGTCGGCGGTGGCATGGGTCGCACACCCATTACAGGGTCGGTTATCCGTGAATTTTTACCTTGGAACCAAATCATCAACTACCTAGAGGCGATTGTTCGCGTCTACAACGCTTGGGGACGACGCGACAACATCTACAAAGCGCGCATCAAGATTTTGGTGAAAGCACAAGGTCAGGTGTATTTCGATGAAGTTGAAGCCGAATACCAGCGCATATTGAACGATGGTGCGCATCACACCATTCCAGACCATGAACTAGAGCGCGTGCGCGCATGCTTTATCGCACCTCCTGTCGATCTTGTCAGTGAATCCGCTCAGCGCGAAGCAGAGCAATCATTGCTCACAAAAGCCCGCAGCGACAAATCCTTTGCACGCTGGTTGCAACAAAACGTCACCAGCCATCAAAACCCAGGCTTGCGCGTGGTGACCCTGTCATTCAAGCGTTTAGGCCAAGCCCCAGGCGATGCCACTGCCGACCAACTCGATACAGCTGCAGCTTTGGCAGAGAAATTCAGTGCTGGCGAAGCGCGTGTCAACCATGACCAAAACTTAGTCCTACCTTGGGTACGCGTCGATCAACTTGCAAGTTTGTGGCAAACCGCGCGCGCGGCAGGGTTTGCGACTTCCAATGTGCATTTGCTCACCGACATGATTGCCTGCCCAGGTGGCGACTATTGCGCCTTGGCCAATGCGCGCTCTTTACCGATTGCGGCCGCCATCACAGAACGCTACCAAGACCTAGACGAATTGTTTGACTTGGGCGAGATCGACCTTCACATCAGCGGTTGCATCAACTCCTGCGGACACCACCACAGCGGACACATCGGTATTTTGGGTGTCGATAAAGATGGCCAAGAGTGGTACCAAGTCACTTTGGGAGGCTCTGACGGATCCTCTTTGAATGGCGTCGCCAAGGCAGGCAAAGTTGTCGGTCCATCTTTTGCAGCCAATGAGGTGGTAGACGTGATCGAAGCGGTTTTGGATGTCTACACCGAAGAACGCAAACCAGGCGAACACTTTGCCCGCACCTTAGAACGTGTTGGGTTTGACGCCTTTAAAACAGCTGCCAATGCGGTCCGTCACACCACAGCCCGTGTAGCGGCTTGAAATGGATGTAGATATGTCTTTGCAATTTATTTCTTCCTCCGAGCACAACGTGGACTCCGCAGGTCTCGCCTTAGCCAATGACACTGACGCGCACACGGTTAGCTTGGACAGTGTGCAACGAATCGATTTGCACTTTCCAAAGTTCACCGATGGTCGCGCTTTTAGCCAAGCTTTTATCTTGCGCCGTCGTGGTTTTACTGGTGATATTCGCGCGCATGGCGATGTGCTGATTGACCAATTGGTGCAAATGCAGCGCAGCGGTTTTTCGAGTGTGGTGTTGCGCGATGACCAGAATGTCACGCATGGCAAAAAACTTCTGTCGCACTACAAATCGTTCTACCAAGGCGATGCCATAAATCCTCAACCACGCTTTGCAAAGGAAGTTGCATGAGCGCGATTGAGTTACATGCGCGCGCGAGTAGTAATTTTTCTGAAAAATTAGCTGAAACCCAAGCCCTCCTAAAACGCGCTGCAAAAGAGTTCACCCCCGTCACGCAAGCATCCAGTCTGGGCGCAGAAGACGTGGTCATAACCGATTTGATCAATCGCTTGCAATTGCAAATTCCTGTGTTCGTATTAGAAACAGGCGCTCTTCATCACGAAACTCTGGCATTGCTAGAACGCACGCAAGCGCATTCGCACAGCGACATCCATGTCTATCGGCCTGAGCCAACCAGCGTGTTGCAGTTCGTTCGTAACGCTGGCCAAGACGCTATTTTCAAAAGCATAGAGCAGCGCAAGGCCTGTTGCCACATTCGCAAAATGGAACCCTTGTCGCGCGCACTCAAAGGTCAACGCGCATGGATCACAGGTTTGCGCAAAGAGCAATCCCAAGCGCGTGCAGAAGTACCGTTGATCGACACCTCTGAATCCAACAAGGCGTCAGAAGCCAACCGTAACTCCCCAAGTCATGGTCTTGTGAAATTCAATCCACTCGCCAATTGGACTTGGGGTGATGTGTGGCACTACATCGCTATCCACAAAGTGGACTACAACCCCTTGCATGACGCTTTCTTTCCAAGCATCGGATGTGCGCCGTGCACCCGCGCCATTGCGGTGGGTGAAGACTTTCGCGCGGGTCGCTGGTGGTGGGAAGAAGAAACCGCCAAAGAATGCGGCCTGCATGTGAAAGAAAGCTAAACCATGAATGCAATAACAAAACCAGAACTACAAGCGCTAAGTCATTCCCACCTCGACGCACTTGAAGAAGAAACCATTTTCATCTTGCGTGAAGTAGCTGCCGTATTTGAGCGCCCTGCACTTTTATTCTCGGGCGGTAAAGATTCGTTGGTCATGCTGCAATGTGCTGAAAAAGCATTTGGTGCGGGTCGTTTACCTTACCCACTCTTGATGATCGACACGGGCCATAACTTCCCAGAGGTCACTGACTTTAGAGACTTTCGCGCCAAAGAATTGGGTGCAGAACTGATTGTGCGCAGTGTTGAAGACTCGATGAAACGCGGCACAGTGCGCTTGGCCCATGCAGGTGAAAGCCGCAATGTGCACCAATCCGTCACCCTGCTTGAAGCGATTGAAGAATTTCGCTTTGATGCCTTGATCGGCGGTGCACGCCGAGACGAAGAAAAAGCCCGTGCCAAAGAGCGCATCTTCAGTCACCGTGACAGTTTTGGTCAGTGGCAACCTAAATCACAGCGACCAGAGTTGTGGACGCTTTTCAACACGCGATTGCAACCCGGCGAGCACTTTCGCGTCTTCCCTATCTCTAACTGGACAGAACTCGATGTCTGGCAATACATCGCCAGAGAAAACATTGCGTTGCCTTCGATTTATTACACGCATCAACGCGAGGTGGTTGAGCGACGTGGCTTGCTTGTACCTGTCACCGAACTCACGCCACCAAAAGGAGATGAAAAAGTAGAAGTGCGTCATGTGCGCTTTCGTACCGTGGGCGACATCACTTGCACCTGCCCAGTCGAGAGCCTTGCCGCCACACCACAAGACATCGTGCTTGAAACCTTAGCTGCAGATATGAGCGAGCGCGGTGCCACCCGCATGGACGATAAAACATCTGACGCGTCTATGGAAAAACGCAAAAAAGACGGTTATTTCTAATGAAAGCTTACACACTACATAACACTGCTAGCACTGCAACAACTGCTACCACTGCTAACGCATTACGCTTCATTACCTGTGGTTCAGTGGATGACGGTAAGAGCACATTGATCGGTCGTTTACTCGTCGACACCAAAGCTGTTTTGCAAGACCATTTAGCTGGCGTACAACGCTCTGGCGTCACTGATTTAGCACTGCTCACGGATGGATTGAGCGCAGAGCGCGAACAAGGTATCACGATTGACGTGGCTTATCGGTATTTCAGCACCGAGGCGCGTAAGTTCATCATTGGCGACGCACCCGGCCATGAGCAATACACCCGCAACATGGTCACTGCCGCTTCAAGCGCAGATGCCGCCGTGGTTTTGGTGGACGCCATCAAACTCGATTGGCAAAACCCTGCACTCGAATTACTGCCCCAAACCCGTCGCCACGCGTTGTTGGTCAATCTTTTGCGCGTTCCATCCATCGTGTTTGCGATCAACAAACTCGACGCGGTCGCTGATCCAACACTGGCATTTACCAATATTTCAAACGCTCTGCGTCAATTTGCAGATCAGGCGCAGATCGCCATCAGCGCTATGGTTCCGATTTCTGCGCTCAAAGGATTCAATGTCGTAGATTCCGCCGAGCAAGGATGGTGTGGATACACAGGGCCTCATTTGCTCGACATTCTGGAGGGTTTACCCAACACGCCTACTGAAGAGCACCTCGCATTTAGCTTTCCTGTGCAATGGGTTGAAAAGTTCCATGACTCCAATGTCACCACGCAAGGCCGTCGTGTGTTTTGGGGACGTGTTGGCACGGGTAGCGTGTCGGTTGGTCAAACTGTGACGGTATTTCCGAGTGGACAAACCGCCGTGGTAGCGCAGATATTGAGTGCGACACGTCAAAGTCTCTCCACTATCAGCGGTCATAGCGCGGGCATTGTGCTGGACAGAGAGGTAGACGTATCACGTGGTGATTGGCTACTTGCCAAGGACTCCCATTTGCAAGCACAGCGTGAACTCGAAACCACGGTGGCATGGATGGATGACGAGCCACTGGTAGCAGGTCGCGTGTATTGGGTATTGCATGGCCATCGCTGGGTCAAAGCCAAAGTGCAACGTGTAGTACACCGATTAAACGTCAATACCTTAGAGGAAGAAAAAAGCAGCGAACTACCGCCCAATGCTATCGGCCATGTGACCCTTGCTTTGCAACAACCCTTGGTTACTTTGCCTTTTGCACAATCTCGCACATTGGGCTCTCTTGTTTTGGTTGATACAGCTACCCATAAGACCTCAGCCGCCGTATTGGTTCGTTAACCACACCATCAAGGCGACATCAAAGCTGTTTAAAATAACGCTTTTCGCCCGTATTCAAGTTATAAGACCTTATCACCATGACGCACGTTGTCACCGAAGCCTGTATCCAATGTAAATACACTGATTGTGTAGACGTTTGTCCCGTCGATTGTTTTCGTGAAGGTCCTAATTTCCTCACAATTGACCCTGATGAGTGCATTGATTGCGCTGTTTGCATTCCAGAATGTCCAGTCAATGCCATTTACGCAGAAGAAGACGTTCCCGCAGACCAACAACACATGACCGCTCTCAACGCAGAGTTGTCACTCATTGGTTGGCCCAGTATCACCAAACGTAAAACGCCTCTGCCAGATGCCGATGACTGGAAAGACCGCACCGGCAAACTCGCTGAATTAAAGCGCTAAATCCTAGAGCGCATCTCTATCCATGCGCATGATCGAAACTGACGCTGTCATCATTGGTGCTGGGCCAGTTGGTTTATTCCAAGCATTTCAATTAGGCCTTCAAGATATTCGATGCCACATCGTCGATGCGTTGCCGTACGTTGGTGGCCAATGCCAAGAACTCTACGCTGACAAGCCTATCTATGACATTCCGGGTATTCCAGTCTGCTCAGGGGCTGAATTGATTGCAAAACTTCAAGCGCAAGTAAAACCCTTCCAGCCAACCTTGCACTTGGGTCAGCAAGTTACCGAATGCAAACAACAAGCAGATGGTCGCATTTCATTAAGCACCAATAGTGGCACCCAATTAGTAAGTAAAACAGTTTTTATAGCTGCAGGTGTTGGTGCTTTCCAAGCTCGTCCATTGATGGTCGATGGTGCTTCAGAACTAGAAGGCAAGTGCGTGCATTACGGTTTACCTGTGCCATCCAATCTATCTGGCCAAGATATTTTGGTGATTGGCCAAGACGCAGACGCAATTTCTGCTGCCTTGTCACTGGCGCAATCTACCGACTCAACGCCTCGCTCTGTCACATTGATGCACAGGCGTGATGTGTTCGATGCACCAGATGAACTTGTGCAAACAATGCGCAACGCTGTCAGCTCTGGTCAAATCCATTTGCAAATTGGCCAACTCACTGCCTTGCATAGCCTTCACGGAACATTACAAAGTGTGACGATTGCCACCGCCCAAGGCGAGTCAATAGAGCGACCTGTGCATCACATCGTGGCTTTTTTAGGCATCTCCCCCAAATTGGGGCCCATTACGCAATGGGAGCTTGCCATGCAACGCAAACAGCTCGAAGTCAATACCGAGAATTTTTCTACTTCAGTTCGTGGAATTTTTGCGGTGGGTGATATCAACACTTATCCAGGCAAAAAGAAATTAATCTTGTGTGGCTTTCATGAGGCTACGCTTGCTGCTTTCGGCGCGGCAGATATTGTTTACCCAGGCCGAAATACCCCTCTGCAATACACCACAACTTCTACCGCCTTACACCGTTTATTGGGTGTAGCCTCTTCAAACTGACGCTTTCAGAGTTTTACGAACGCTTTGCCATGTCTGCTTGGTAACGCGCTTTAGTGGCAGCATCCATAGGGTACAAACCTGGCAGTGGAACACCCTTGTCGACTTCGGACATGATCCATCCCTCCATTTGCTCTTGCTCTGGGCCCTCTTTCAGCATGGCGTCTAACAAGGCAGCTGGAATCAAAACTGCACCATCGTCGTCCACCACGATTACATCTCCAGGAAAAACAGCCACACCACCACAAGCAATTGGTTTTTGCCAATCCACAAAAGTCAAACCAGCAACAGAGGGAGGCGCTGCAACACCGTTGCACCAAACGTTCATACCAGTTCCCAAAACTCCCGCGGCATCACGTACCACCCCATCTGTTACCAACGCCGCCACACCACGCTTGACCATGCGGGCACACAAAATATCACCAAAAATACCGGCGTCTTGAACGCCCATTGAATCGACAACAGCGATACAACCTGCTGGCATATCCTCAATCGCTGCCCGGGTCGAGATGGGCGATGCCCACGATTCTGGTGTTGCCAAATCTTCTCTAGCTGGCACAAAACGTAAAGTAAAAGCTCTGCCAACTAAGCGAGGTTGCCCCGGACGAATAGGCTTGGTGTTTCTGAGCCAAACATTGCGCAATCCTTTTTTTAACAACAAGGTAGTCAATGTGGCGGTTGTTACTTTCGAGAGAATGTCGATCGCTTCTTGCGAGATTGTTAATTTTGTGTTGTCCGTCATAAAGTCCTACTGGGGAAATTGAGTTGATAAGTTAAGTAACGCGCAGATAGTTTATGAATCAACCCAGCTCAGCCAATCTCTGGGTTTGACGTTTCACAAGGCGATTGAGATCAGCAATATCCGCTGCTGAGAGTTTGGGACCAGGCTTGCGAATAGCAGCACTTGCGATCACGCCACGTTCTGCAAGCAGGTGTTTGCGAACAGCCAAACCAATACCCGCTTGTTGTTCATACCGCGACAAAGGCAAATAGGCATCGAATAAGTCATGCGCACGTTCTACATCACCAGCAGCATGGGCGCGCACCACATCGACCATCATTTCTGGATAAGCAAAGCCAGTCATCGCACCGTCTGCGCCGCGAGAGAGTTCCTCAGGCAAAAACAATCCACCGCCATTACCAGTCAAGATTGAAAAGCGTCTACTGTCGCCCTTGTCACTTGCAGCACGGTAAGCTGACATCTTTGCCAAACCTGGACAGTCCTCATGTTTCAACATGACGCAGGTAGGTGAATTCTTGATAATGCGCAATACGACCGACGCTGACATTTGCACACCAGTCGATACAGGGTGGTCTTGCAAGACCCAAGGCACGTCGGAGCCTAAGGTTTCACTCACCATATCAAAATAGCTAACGATTTGATCATCTGTTTTGACTGTGGGTGGTGGCGCCACCATCACACCGGATGCACCCAGTTCCATCACGCTTTGTGTAAGCTCTTTCATCGGCGCAAATCCAGCGGCAGAAGCCCCCACCACCACTGGCACACGACCCGCAACTCGAGCAAGCACTTGTTTGACAAACGTGCGTGATTCTTGGGCAGTCAGCTTGGTAGCCTCTCCCATAATGCCAAGCACAGTCAAACCAGTCACGCCAGCTTCCAAGCAAAAATCCACCATCCGGTCCGTACTCGACAAATCCAATGCGCCTGTATCGGTGAAGGGCGTGACGGTGATCAGGTAAACGCCCTTGGCCGTGGCATCTAATGTTTTCAAATCAAACTCCTGCTTTTTTGAAGCGAACAAACTGCATGGTCAATGCGGCAATCACCAGGCCAAAACCAACCAAGTCTGCAATTGCACCTGGATACACCAATGCAAAGCCTGCAACGATAAACATCCACCGCTCAGCAAAACTTGTTTTCAACCAAGCCCATCCTTGAAAGCCCACAGCCAATGATGCAATGCCTACCGCGCAAGTCGCGGTCACTTGGGCGATAGATGTCCAATCTGCAGCTGCTAGTGCTTTGGTGGACCCCATCAATAACAAACCTTGCCCACTGGTATCGAGCACAAACATAAACGGAACCAAGAAAGCGGGAATGGTGTACTTCCAACACTGCAAGGTGGTTTTGTACGGATCACCCCCCGTAATCGCTGCTGCTGCAAACGGCGATAAGGCCGTGGGAGGCGACACCTCCGACAACACAGCGTAATAAAAGATAAACATATGCGCCGCGAAATCTGGAACACCTAACTTGATCAAAGCAGGAGCAGCAATCACCGCACAAATAATGTAGGACGCCGTCACAGGGACTGCCAAGCCCACAATCCAGACCACCAAAGAGGTGTAGATCGCCGTTAGAAGTAAAGAACCGCCTGCATAGTCAATCACAATCGTGCTGAACTTCAAGCCCAGCCCAGTAAGTGTGACAACACCCACAATAACGCCTGCTCCTGCACATGTCGCGGCAACATTCAATACACCGACAGATCCTGCTTCCATAGCCTTCATAAAAGGGGACTTCAAAAACAAGGACCAAAATGAACCTTTGCCTTGGAACAAGTCATAAGAAATCAATGCGCAATCGCGTCGTAGGAAGCTACTCAGAAACGAGACAACCGTCGCCCAAAAAACGGACAGCACGGGTGAGAATCCCCACATCATGAAGGCAATGATGGAGACCAATGACAAAAAGTGAAAACCGTAATGTTTGGTTAAATTCCAAACGGTATCGACTTTGTCAAAAGCCGTTTCACCCATGCCGTATTTACGGGCATCTATTTCCACCATCAAAAATAACGCTAAATAAAACATGCAGGTCGGAATCACCGCCATTAACAGCACATCTAGGTATGAAATTTTTAAGAACTCAGCAATTAAAAAAGCCGCAGCACCTAAGACTGGTGGCGAAATAATGGCACCTAAGCCTCCAGCAGCTAATAACCCACCTGCCGCATGCCGTTCATAACCTGCTTTAGCCAGCATGGGATAAGCCACTGAACCCAAGGTCACCGTCGTGGCCACACCCGAGCCAGAAGGCCCACCTAATAAAAATGATGCCAAGACCACCGTGCGTCCAGCACCAGTAGGCTTGCCCCCCATCGCTGAAAAAGAAAAATCAATATAAAACTTGCCAGCACCTGAGTACTGCAAAAACGCACCAAATATGGTGAACAAAATAATCAAAGAAGACGATACATCGACCGCTACGCCGTAAATGCCCTCAAGGGTCATGTACATCACACCGACCAAACGACCGACGGCATAACCTTTATGGGTCCAAGGTGCGGGTAGCAATGGACCATACAGGGCATACAAAATAAAACACCCCGTGATGATGGGCATGATCCAACCGTTGGTGCGTCGCATCGCTTCCATCACCATCACAATCAATGCAACTCCCAACACCACATCCCAAAATTCAGGCAAGGTATTGCGGTCTGTGAAATCATCACCACCCAAAATCAAATAGACCACCACTGCGATGGAGAGCAACGCTGCTAACCAATCCCACCACATGATGCGATGGCGGTATTTGTTTGCAATAGGAAACATCAAGAAACACAGCACCAATACAAAGCCCACGTGAATAGGTCTTAGTATTTGTGTGGGGACGATGGCGTAGGCGGAGTAGAGATGAAATACAGACATCACTACCGCTAGGGTAGTCACTAAAACGCCCAACCATCCCTTTAACTTATTGGCAGCACCCTCCTCTGCCTCAATAAACTCTTCTGCTTTTTGAAGTGCTTTTTCGCTGATCACTACCTCTTCAGAGTGATTCGCTTGAGGCAGATTAGGGGTGATAGGCGAATCGCTCATTAGTTGAGCTTGATGCCTTTTTCAGCAAAGTACTTGATAGCGCCTGGATGAAACGGAATGGGTGTAGCCGAGTTAGTTTGGTTACTTAATTTGAAGTTCGTTGCCTCTTTATGAACTGCAATCAAGTCGTCTCGCTTATCGAACAATGTTTTGACAATGTTGTAGGCTGTTTTATCGTCCATGGTTTCATGGGCAACCAAAATATTCATGACGGTGGCTTGCTTGTTGTCAGCATCCATACCACGGTAAATGTCTTTACCAATCACATCTTCTACATATAGATTTCCGTATTTTTTATTCATGGCTGGAACCATCTCTGCATGGTCCACCATTTTGATTTTTGTTCCTGGTGTGTTCGCCAAATCTGTGACAGCTGCAGTTGGTAACCCCCCCACCCAAAAGAATGCATCAATCTTTCCATCTTTGATGGCGTTGACTGATTCGGCTGCTCCAAGCCGTTCACGCTTCATGTCTTTGTCTTTATCGAGACCGGCTGCCTCTATCAATCTAAAAGCCATGACTTCGGTCGCGCTACCTGGAGAACCAGTGGATACGCGTTTGCCTTTGAGGTCAGCCATTTTGTTAATACCTTTGCCGTCCACACTCACAACATGCATACGGTTGGGGTAGAGAACCATCAGCGTTTTCAAAGCTACTTTGTTGCCTTTGAATTTGTCCTCACCGCGGTATGCATCTTGGCTAGCATCGGTCATGGCAAATCCGATGTAGGACTTACCGGTTCCCACCAATTTGAGGTTATCTACCGATCCACCAGTCACTTCAGCTGTCGCTTGCATTCCTGGTACATGTTTGGAGAGGACTGAGGCCATGCCGCCACCCATAGGGTAATAAACACCACCGGTTCCTCCAGTAGCAATAGAGATGTTTTGCGCATAGGCACAGAGCGACAAACTTAAACCTACAAAAAGTTGACTTGCAATTGACAGCATGCGGTTCATACTTCCTCCTTGGTAATCAAAAGATTCTGACACGACACCCCATAGAACTACCTAATGGCTTTCCCTCAAAGATACCCACTTACACAGGTTTGCCACTACATTCCAAGATCTTGCACATCTCAGCAAAATTGCCTGTATGAATATCCCCAAAAAACCCAATCCTTCCCCTGTCGCGTCCTCGCCATCTGAATCGGGCTTACGCAAAGGGCTCACTTCTTATGGCGACAAGGGTTTTTCACTCTTTTTGCGAAAAGCATTTATTAAAGGTGCAGGTTACACAGACAAAGCCCTCGATCGACCTGTCGTCGGCATCGCCAATACGGGCAGTGCTTACAACGCTTGCCACGGCAATGCCCCTCAACTCATAGAGGCTGTGAAGCGTGGCGTGATGTTGGCGGGAGGGCTACCCATGGACTTTCCCACCATCTCTATCCACGAGAGTTTTGCAGCACCTACTAGCATGTATTTGCGCAATTTGATGTCGATGGATACCGAAGAAATGATTCGAGCCCAGCCTATGGATTCGATTGTGATGATCGGTGGTTGCGACAAAACCGTTCCAGCGCAACTGATGGGTGCAGCGTCGGCTGGAATTCCTTCCATTCAATTGATAACAGGATCCATGTTGACTGGTGCCCACCGAAGCGAACGGGTCGGGGCTTGTACAGACTGCCGTCGTTATTGGGGCAAGTTTCGTGCAGGTGAAATTGATGAGCAAGAAAAAGATGATGTGAACAACCAACTCGTTGCCAGCGTTGGTACTTGCTCCGTGATGGGCACCGCCAGCACCATGGCATGCATTGCAGAGGCATTGGGCATGACTATTCCTGGTGGTGCCTCACCTCCTGCTGTCACAGCAGACCGTATCCGTATTGCTGAGGAAACCGGTGCAGTAGCGGTTGAAATGGCGCGTACAGGTCTGACGATCGACAAAATTTTGACTGCTGATGCGTTTGAGAATGCCATGCGCGTTTTACTGGCAATCGGAGGATCCACCAACGGCATCGTGCATTTGGCAGCCATTGCCGGCCGAGTTGGCCTCGATATCGATATGCAAGCACTTGACCGCATGGGCCGCGAAACACCTGTATTGCTAGACCTGAAACCTTCTGGCCAGCACTACATGGAAGATTTCCATAAAGCTGGCGGAATGGCGACTTTGCTAAGAGAGCTCAAGCCTTTACTCAAACTCAATGCGATGACAGTAACTGGCAGAACGTTGGGAGAAGAATTAGACAAGGCGGGCCCTGGTTTTGCACAAGATGTGGTGCGACCGCTTAATAACCCCATCTACCCTCAAGGTGGCATTGCTGTACTCGCAGGCAACCTAGCGCCCAATGGCGCGATCATCAAACAGTCTGCGGCAGATCCTCAACTCATGGAACACGAAGGACGCGCAGTGGTCTTTGAAAACAGCGAAGACTTAGTCACGCGTATCGACAGCGCTGACTTGGACGTCCATGCAGAAGATATTTTGGTGCTGAAAAATATTGGCCCCAAAGGGGCGCCAGGAATGCCTGAAGCTGGATACATCCCTATTCCTATGAAGTTGGCCCGTGCTGGAGTCAAGGACATGGTTCGTATTTCAGATGGTCGTATGAGCGGAACTGCATTTGGCACCATCGTTTTGCACGTGACACCAGAAGCAGCGATTGGCGGTACTTTGGCCTATGTGCAAACAGGTGATCGAATCCGTTTAAGTGTCAAAAATAGAGAAATTAGTTTATTGATATCTGAACAAGAACTGCAATCTAGAA
>CAYFLF010000023.1:0-16358 GCA_964343725.1 uncultured Bordetella sp. | reverse complement strand
GGTGCTTGCGTGAGCAAACACTGAGCCCTTTGTGTTTTGGGGAACGCAATCACGTCGCGAATAGATTCTGCACCCGTCATCAAGGTCACGATACGGTCGAGTCCAAACGCCAAACCACCGTGTGGTGGAGCGCCATATTGCAGGGCGTCTAGCAAGAAGCCAAATTTAAGCTGGGCCTCTTCTGGTGTGATTTTCAAAGCATCAAACACTTTTTGCTGCACATCGGCGCGGTGGATACGTACCGATCCGCCACCCATCTCCCAGCCGTTGAGCACCATGTCATAGCCTTTGGATAGGCATTTTTCAGGTGCAGTTGCCATCCAGTCTTCATGCCCATCTTTAGGAGCCGTGAATGGGTGGTGCACAGCGGTGTAACGCGCGGATTCTTCGTCATATTCGAACATCGGAAAGTCAACCACCCACAACGGGGCCCAACGGTCTTCGAACAATCCATTTTTACGGCCAAATTCGCTATGGCCAATTTTGATGCGCAAGGCACCAATCGCGTCATTCACAATTTTGGCTTTGTCTGCACCAAAGAAAATTAAGTCACCGTCTTTAGCACCCGTGCGCGCCAACAATTCAGCGATGGCTGCATCGTGTAAGTTTTTCACAATGGGGCTTTGCATGCCTTCACGGCCCTTGGCGACGTCGTTGACCTTGATGTAAGCCAAGCCTTTGGCGCCATAGATCTTGACGAACTCGGTATAAGCGTCTATCTCGCCACGACTCAGCCCACCCTCTTCGCGTGCACCACCAGGCACACGCAAAGCCACGACACGACCACCTTTCATTTGTGCCGCGCCTGAGAACACTTTGAAATCTACATCTTGCATGACCTTGGTGACTTCGGTGAATTCCATCTTCACACGTAAATCGGGTTTGTCCGAGCCGTACTTGAACACGGCGTCTTGGTACGTCATGACAGGGAACACGCCTAAGTCGACACCAATGGTGTTGCGGAAAACAGTTTTGATCATCCCTTGGAAGAGTTCACGAATTTCCTCTTCTGTCATGAATGAGGTTTCGATATCGATTTGGGTGAATTCAGGTTGACGGTCAGCGCGCAAGTCTTCGTCGCGGAAACATTTGGTGATTTGGTAGTAACGGTCAAAGCCTGCAACCATCAATAGTTGTTTGAACAACTGCGGCGACTGCGGCAATGCAAAGAATTGGCCATCGTGCACACGGCTTGGTACTAGGTAGTCACGAGCACCCTCGGGGGTGCTCTTGGTGAGCATCGGTGTTTCAACGTCAACAAAGCCATTGGCGTCTAAAAACTTACGCACCTCCATGGACACGCGGTAGCGCAACATGAGGTTGTTTTGCATGTAAGGGCGACGCAGGTCAAGCACGCGGTGCGTCAGGCGGGTGGTCTCTGACAAGTGTTCGTCGTCAATTTGAAATGGCGGTGTGACCGATGCATTGAGCACGATGAGTTCATGGCACAACACTTCTATCTTGCCACTCTTCATGTTGTCGTTGTTTGTTCCTTCAGGTCGCAACCGAACCAGTCCTTTTATTTGCACGCAATACTCATTGCGCACGTCTTCAGCGACTTTGAACATGTCAGCGCGGTCTGGATCGCACACCACTTGGCATTGACCTTCTCTATCGCGCAGGTCAATGAAGATCACACCCCCATGGTCACGTCGACGATTCACCCAGCCACACAGCTCGACGGTTTGCCCGTTGAGGGCCTCGGTCACCAGACCACAGTAATGGGAGCGCATAGCCATTTTTAATTTCTCTTTTCTTTAATTTTTTGAGGGGGTGCTGGGCGCAACTGCACCCATGGAGATAACGTAGGTCAATGCCTCGTCAACGCTGAGTTCGAGCTCGATCACGTCTTTGCGTTGCATCAATAAAAAAAATCCACTCGTAGGATTGGGGGTGGTGGGGACGTAGACGCTGATGTAGTCGTCTCCTAATTGAGAGGCTACTTCGCCACTGGCAACGCCTGACTGAAATCCAATGGTCCAACTACCCGCATGGGGGTACTGCACCAACAAGGCTTGGCGAAATGCAGTGCCATTGCTAGAGAACAAAGTGTCAGAGACTTTTTTGACACTGGTGTAGACAGTCTTAAAAACAGGGATGCGGGTAAAGATTTTGTTCCACTGGTTCAACCACCAACGCCCAGCGACGTTGGAGACCAGCGCACCAGAGATCATCAATCCCAGAAAAACAATGACCACGCCCAAGCCAGGCATTTGACGCAAGGTGGAGATGGTCTCGGATGACACCAAGGGATTGAAGCTCGACACCGCACCAATGAAGATGCCGTCCATGACCCCGACTAACCAAGTCAGCACCCAAACGGTGATGGCCAAGGGCGTCCACACCAACAAGCCAGCAATAAGGTATTTTTTAAATGGCATCAGTGACAAGCGCAAGAAGTGCCACACGATGCAGCGCTGGTGGTCGACGTAGTAGTTGCTGCAGGTGCTGCCGATGTGGTTGCAGATGGTGCGCTCTCGCTAGTAGATGCAGTGGATCCAACGGATGCATCTGTGGTGGTAGTGGCATCACCTGTGGATGAACCGCCCTCAGAGGCAGCAGGGGCAGGTGCGCTAGAGCCACCTTTGAAATCGGTCACGTACCAACCCGAGCCCTTGAGTTGAAAACCTGCTGCCGTCACCTGCTTGGTGAAAGCTAAAGCAAGACAAGCCGGACATTGCGTGAGAGGGTCATCCGAGATTTTTTGCAAGATGTCTTTGGCATGGCCGCAGGCGCTGCATTTGTAAGCGTAAATAGGCATGGAGAGACGATGGGTAATCGATGGATAAAACCATCAATTATAGGTTGCCAGCCCTAATTCAAGCCCCTGAGAGCTTGTGGTGGCTACCGTGCGAATTGTGTATAAATTGCGGCGCCAAAGAGCCCACCACCATGCCGATCAAGCTTGCAAGCAAACCAGCCAATTGCGCGGGAAATTCTTCTCCCCAAGGCGTGAATAACAAAAACGCCCAGACCAAGAGGCCCAACACAATCGCGGCAATTGCACCTTGGGTTGAGGCCCGCTTCCAATACAAGCCAAATGTCAAGGGCACAAACGCACCAACAAGTGGCACTTGATAAGCGCTCGAGACCATTTCATAAATAGAAGTGCCCTGCATCAGAATGGCATAGCACAGCACGATCGCACTAAAGGTCAACACAGTCACACGCATGGCACGTAGTTCTTGGCTGTCACTTTGGTTGGGGTTGAATTGCCTCCAGATATTTTCTGTAAACGTCACACTTGGCGCCAACAAAGTAGCCGAGGCACATGACTTGATGGCAGACAACAAGGCACCAAAGAACATCACCTGCATGATGAACGGCATTTGTTCCATGACCAAGGTGGGCAATACTTTTTGTGGATCTTCTGCTATGAGTGTGGTGGCTTTCTCCGGCATGATGATCATGGCGCTCACCACCAAGAACATCGGCACAAACGCAAACAAGATGTAGCAAATGCCACCAATGACTGGCCCGTGCGTGGCGGCCTTGATGCTGTTGGCAGACATGACACGTTGAAACACGTCTTGCTGTGGAATGGAGCCAAACATGATGGTGATAGCACCCGCTATAAAAAATGCAATGTCTTTAAAACTGGGCTCAGGCCAAAACTTGAACATGTCTTGGCTGATGGCCAAAGCAACGACCTTGTCTGCGCCTCCAGCTTGGTCTGCTGCAAACACAGCCAATACAGACAAACCAACCACCAAAATAATCATTTGAATAAAGTCAGTGATCGCTACCGACCACATGCCACCAAACAAGGTGTAGGCCAAGATAGAGACCACGCCAATCACCATGCCCCAAGGCACACTGATCGCGCCACCCGATAGCACGTTAAAGACCAAACCCAATGCCGTGACTTGAGCCGAGACCCAACCCAAGTAACTCAACATGATGATGAGCGAACAGGCCACCTCGACCACTCGCCCATAGCGCTCGCGGTAGTAGTCGCTGATGGTCAACAGCGTCATTTGGTAGAGCTTGCCTGCAAAGAACAAGCCCACAAAGATCAAACAAAAACCCGCACCAAACGGGTCTTCGACAACACCTTGCAAACCACCGTTGACAAACTTGGCGGGGATGCCTAGCACCGTCTCTGAGCCAAACCAAGTTGCAAAGGTGGTGGTGACGATCATGGCCAATGGCAAGTGGCGACCTGCAATGGCAAAGTCAGCGGAGTTGTGCACCCTCTTGGCAGCCAACAGTCCGATACCGATGGTGATGAACAAATAAATAAAAACGAGTGCAAGTAGCATGGTTCAATGAAGATAAATAAACAATTGCATCGCAACCAAGCCACCGATAAACCCGATGCCCGCCCAAATCAGACGTTGCAACAATCGGTTGGTCTGGCGCTGTGATTCGATGAGCGCGTCAAGCGAAGCGTTTTGGGGGTGTTGACGCTGTTTCAGAAAGTCATGCACCAAGCGCGGCAACTCTGGCAAGAGTTTGGCGTAGCGTGGTGCTTCGTCTTTGAGTTGTTGCCAAAGTTTTTTAGGGCCTACTTGGTCAAGCATCCACTTTTCTAAGAAAGGCTTGGCTGTGCTCCACAAATCTAAGTCTGGGTCTAACTGACGACCTAGGCCTTCAATATTGAGCAAGGTTTTTTGTAACAACACGAGTTGCGGTTGTATTTCAACATTGAAGCGGCGCGAGGTTTGGAACAAACGCATCAACACCAGCCCTAAAGAGATTTCTTTCAAAGGGCGGTCAAAGTAAGGCTCGCACACTGCGCGAATCGCGGATTCAAGTTCATCAATGCGCGTATCAGCAGGCACCCAACCAGATTCCACATGCAACTCTGCTACCCGCTTGTAGTCCCGCCTAAAAAATGCCGCAAAGTTTTGCGCTAAGTATTCTTTGTCTGACTCGGTCAACGTGCCCACAATGCCAAAGTCAAGCGACACATAGCGTCCAAAAGTGGCAGGGTCTACGCTGACTTGGATATTGCCAGGATGCATGTCGGCATGAAAAAAACCGTCGCGAAAGACTTGTGTGAAAAAGATGGTGACGCCGTCGCGGGCAAGTTTGGGAATATCGACACCGGCTTCGCGCAAACGGTCGACTTGGCTAATAGGAATGCCGCGCATGCGCTCCATCACCATCACATCGGTTCGGCAAAAATCCCAAAACATTTCTGGAATCAAGACGAGGTTCAAGCCATCCATGTTGCGACGCAGTTGGGTCGCGTTGGCTGCTTCTCGCACCAAATCTAGTTCGTCGTGCAAATACTTGTCGAACTCAGCCACCACCTCTTTGGGCTTGAGGCGCTTGCCGTCTGCCGACAAACGATCTACCCAATTGGCCATCATGCGCATCAGGCTCAAGTCTTTGTCGATGACTTCGAGCATGCCAGGACGCAAAACTTTCACGGCAACGTCACGGCTAACACCGTTGCGGTCTTTGATGACCGCAAAGTGCACTTGCGCGATCGAGGCACTAGCAACCGGTTGCAAGGTGAACTCGGTGAATAACTCACCCAAAGGCTTTGCAAAAGCGCGCTCAATGATGGCCACTGCCACTTCTGATGGAAAAGGTGGCACACGCTCTTGCAACAAGGCCAACTCGTCTGCAATATCAAAAGGCAGTAAATCGCGACGGGTGGATAACACCTGCCCGAACTTGACAAAGATGGGGCCCAAGCGCTCCAAAGCTTCGCGCAAGCGTTGCCCGCGCGGAGCAGAGAGATCTCGCCCTATCGACACAATGCGGGCCAACAATCGCAAGCCTGGTTTTTGGAAGCTGGTTAAGACCAGCTCATCTAATCCATAGCGCAGAACAATAAAGACGATGTAGACACCGCGAAACAAACGGGTCATGAAGAGGCTTTCGTCGAGGCATCAGCGGGCATTTTGCTCAGCACAAAATTGCGTAAAGCCTCCATCACCTTTTTTGCGTTTTGCACCACGATGTGGGCGGGTGCATCCCCCATGATGCGAGAAAGATCTTCTTCTGCATCCCAGCGCACATGGTCGATTAGCCAATTGACTTCCGCCGCCAATTGCACATCGCCTTCAATGCGAATCGGTGGCTTCTCGCCTTGTAAGGCGGCTTTGGCTAATACAAATGGCGAGGGCTCGTTGACTTGCAAAATCAAATCTGGCTTTGCTGATTCATGCGAGGGCACCCACTCGAACAATCCTGCAGGCGTGCACACACACTGAAAAACAAAGTCACGCCACACCAGTTGGATACTGCTGCCTTTTTGGCGCTGTAAACGCTCGCGTGCAGCAGGCTCTTGCATCAACACATGGTTGATAAATAAGATGACGCGTTGCTGGGCCTCGTCAATGAGCCACGGAAAAGGGAACTGTGTTGCCATAGCCCCCAATTATTCCTTGTTTATTGCAAGGCTTGAACGCCAGCCACTAACCATCCCATACTGCCGTCTTTGGGTTTGGACATATTCCACACTTCTCTAAAAGGTGTGGGACCTGAGGCGGGGTCTTCGCGAATCAAACCCGAGAACTCCACACTCGCCATGTAATAGGTGGGGAGTTCTTCTATGCCCAGCATTTTGGCCTCCAGCATGACGACATCTGTTTGATTGGGCTGTCCACTGGCGTTGGCCTCTCGCTCTGCGAGTTGGGTTTTGATTTCTTCGACCATGGCATCGGTCATCATGGTGCGTAAGGTAGTGATGTCAGCAGCATCCCATGCACGTTGCAACAACATGAAGTTTTGTTTGGCGGCATGAACAAAGCCTGCTGTATCAAAACCTGCAGGCACGCCCCATGTTTGATCGCCCGCCAATGCAGAACCAATGATGGCGCCAGAACGTGTGGCGCTGGGTTGGTATGCGGGTTCTGTGTCATGGGGACGGGCAGACGCATCGTTGCCAACATTTTTAGGGTTGTATTGCGTTGGTGTTTGAACATCACCCGCACCATGCGCACCTTCAAATGCATACGGGCTGTTGTTGTCGTGCGCAGGCGTTGCTCGACGGCGCATGAACATGCCCACCACCATCATGATCACCATGGCCAACAATGCAAACATCAGAAATTGACCGAACTCAGCACCAAAACCAAGCGAATGTGCAAGCCATGCAAGCCCGAGTCCAGCAGCCAAACCTCCCAACATACCCGCCCAGGGTCTGCTAGGTGCTGCTGGTGCGGGCGCTGGGGTGTGGGGTGCAGCCGCTGGCGCAGTATTGGGTGCAGCAGTTGGGGCTGCATTAGGGGCTGCTGGCTTAGCCGCTTCACGTTGCGTCACTTGATTGGATTGTTGCCCCATGGATTTGCCGCCTCCTAAACGCTTTGCAGCATCAGCAGGCATATGCACCAATGCCAAAGCCATTGTGAACATTGCGATCCACTTCTTCATGTCATCTCCTAGTTGTAAGTGTTGAGGACACCTTGGTACATCAACACTTGATTCCTACATGTAACGCTACAACACCCGCACTCAAATTGTGAAAATCCACATGGCCAAAACCACATTGCTTCATCAGTTGTTTGAGTTCTTCTTGGCTTGGGTGCATGCGTATCGACTCTGCTAAGTAGCGATAACTTGCTTCATCGCCCGCTACCAAGTTGCCAAGCTTAGGCAAAATTTGGAAGGAATACCAGTCGTAGGGTTTTTCAAGCGGTTTGGCAACTTTGGAGAACTCCAACACGAGTAACTTGCCGTTGGGTTTGAGAACGCGGCACATTTCTTTCAAGGCCACATCTTTGTGTGTCATGTTGCGAAGACCAAATGCAACACTCACCACATCGAAGTGGTTGTCGGCAAAAGGGAGTTTTTCTGCATCACACACCAAAGTAGGCAAATGGTGACCGTGGTCTAACAGACGATCACGCCCTGTGCGCAACATCGCTTCGTTGATGTCGGTGTGGACGACACGTCCTGATGGGCCCACTTGTTTGGCAAAGGCCATGGACAAATCACCTGTGCCACCCGCAATATCCAACACTTGGTAGCCCGGACGGATATCTGCCACGGTAGTGGTGTAGTGCTTCCAGATGCGATGCAACCCGAGCGACATGAGGTCGTTCATCACATCGTATTTGCTCGCAACAGAATCAAACACACGGCGAACGTGTGTCGATTTATCTTGCTCCTGAACCGTTTGAAAACCGAAGTGTGTAGAGCCCATCTTTAATGTCCGTGGCTGCTACATGCACCACCTGCGTGGCTAGCCGAACTAGGCATGGGCGTGTCGCGTGTCACTCCCGCATCGGCTAATCGCTTTTCGTAGTCTGCCCACAAGCTGTCATGTTCTGAACCTAAGAAGTACAAATACTCCCAAGTGAACAAACCGCTGTCGTGTCCATCGGTAAAGGTGGGTTTGATCGCGTAGTTACCAACGGGCTCAATGTCTAACAAACCGACATGGCGCTTTCCTGTCTGTAAGACTTCTTGCCCAGGGCCATGACCTTTGACCTCCGCCGAGGGGCTATAGACACGCATCAATTCAAACGGAATACGAAACGTTGCACCGTCCGAAAACTTCACTTCCAACACGCGACTGGTGCTGTGGGCGGTGATGTCTTGCGGTGTGGGTGCATTGCGATTGAAACCAGACATTTAGACCAATACCCTTTCGATGCCACCTGCGTTGGCAAGTTCGACATATTGCGACATCCACTCTTTACCCAAAATTTTATTGGCCATCTCGACCACGATGTAGTCGGCTTCGAGCAAACCATTTTGCAAGTCGTTGCCGTAGCGACTGAGTCCTTGCAAGCAACTGGGGCAACTGGTGAGAATTTTTAAGTCACCCTTTGCATCGCCTGTCATGTTGCGCAATGCTGCTTCGTCAGCACGCAGTTCTGCTTCTTTGCGAAAGCGCACTTGGGTCGAGATGTCTGGACGCGTCACACCCAAAGTACCCGACTCACCGCAACAGCGCTCGCTTTTCAAAATTTGGTCGCCCATCAAAGCCTTCACCGTCTTCATCGGGTCTTGCTGCTTCATCGGGCTGTGGCATGGGTCATGGAATAAATAGCCAGCTTGCTGGTCGGCATGGAGTTGAATGCCCTTTTCCAACAAATATTCATGGATATCGACGATGCGGCATCCGGGGAAAATTTTGTCGAACTGGTAGCCCTGCAACTGGTCGTAACAAGTGCCACAACTGACCACCACGGTTTTGATGTCGAGGTAGTTCAGCGTGTTGGCAACACGGTGAAACAACACACGGTTATCGGTGATGATTTTTTCTGCTTTGTCAAACTGGCCACTGCCGCGTTGCGGATAACCGCAACACAAATACCCAGGCGGTAAAACAGTTTGCACACCGGCATGCCACAACATGGCTTGGGTCGCGAGACCCACTTGGCTAAACAAGCGCTCTGAACCACAACCTGGGAAATAAAACACCGCCTCGGTTTCTGCGGTTGTGGTTTGCGGATTGCGAATGATTGGCACGTACTCTTTGTCTTCAATGTCCAACAAAGCACGCGCCGTTTTCTTGGGCAGATTGCCCGGCATTTTTTTGTTGATGAAATGAATCACCTGCTCTTTGACAGGCGCATTGCCTACCGTGGCAGGTGGCGCACTGGTCTGCTTGCGGGCGACCACGCGCAATACATCGTTGGCAAAACGCTGTAACTTCATGCCGACATCGACCATCGCACTACGTGCGAGTTTGATGGTCTCGGGGTTGGTGGCGTTGAGCATCAACATCGCCGCCGCATTGCCTGGCCTGAATGTTTTTTGTCCCATCTTGCGCAAAAGATTGCGCATGTTCATCGTCACGTCGCCAAAGTCAATCTTGACAGGACAGGGTGAGAGGCATTTGTGGCAAACGGTGCAATGGTCAGCCACGTCTTCAAATTCTTGCCAATGTTTGATCGACACACCACGACGCGTTTGCTCTTCGTACAAAAAGGCTTCGACCAACAATGAGGTGGCCAAAATTTTGTTGCGCGGGCTATATAACAAGTTAGCGCGCGGCACATGGGTGGCACAAACGGGTTTGCACTTGCCGCAGCGCAAACAGTCTTTCACGCTGTCGGCAATTGCGCCAATGTCTGACTGTTGCATGATGAGCGACTCATGCCCCATCAATCCAAAACTTGGTGTGTAGGCTTGGCTCAGGTTCGCGTCACGCACTTGTGGGTCCGATACGTCGCGGCGCATCAATTTGCCTTTGTTGAAACGCCCTTGCGGATCCACCCGTTGCTTGTAGTCAGCAAATGGTTGCAACTCAGCGTCTGTCAAAAACTCGAGCTTGGTGATGCCAATACCGTGCTCGCCTGAGATAACACCATCCAACGAGCGCGCCAGCACCATGATGCGGGCCACCGCCTCGTGTGCGGTTTGGAGCATCACATAGTTGTCGCTGTTGACAGGGATGTTGGTGTGCACATTGCCATCACCTGCGTGCATATGCAAAGCAATCCAAACACGGCCTTTGAGCACACGCTGGTGGATCGCGTTGCACGCGTCCAAGATAGGTTGGAACTGAGCACCTGTGAATACGTTTTCGAGCACAGCACGGATTTGCGTTTTCCAACTCGCGCGCAGGCTGTGGTCTTGCAATTGCGGAAACAACGCGTCGCAGTTGTCCAACCACTGTTGCCAAGTGCCACGCACGTCAGCCAACACCGCACGCGCTTGTTGCACACGCTCGCCCAATAGCTCCGCCGAGGGCACGTCGTTGGCGTCATCTATCGCACCGAGTGGCAAATTGCCTTCGGCAAAAAATGCGTCCAAGGCATCACACAGGTCGAGTTTGTTGCGCAGAGAGAGTTCGATGTTCAAGCGCTCGATACCGTCGGTGTATTCGCCCATGCGTGGCAATGGAATCACCACGTCTTCATTGATCTTGAAGGCATTGGTATGGCGACTGATGGCGGCTGTGCGTTTGCGATCGAGCCAGAATTTCTTGCGCGCTTCAGGGCTGATCGCCACAAAGCCTTCGCCACTGCGCGAGTTGGCCAAACGCACGACTTCTGAGGTGGCGCGGGCCACGTCATCTGCGTTGTCGCCAGCGATATCGCCGACCAAGACCATCTTGGGTAAGCCACCGCGCTTACTCTTGGTGGCGTATCCCACGGCCTTGAGGTAGCGGTCGTCGAGATGCTCCAAGCCCGCCAACAAGGTGTTGCTGCGCTTTTGCTCGGCGAACATAAAGTCTTTGATCTCCACAATGCTGGGTACCGCGTCTTTGGCATTGCCAAAGAACTCCAAGCAAACTGTGCGGGTGTGCGCTGGCATGCGGTGCACGATCCAACGTGCACTGGTAATCAATCCATCGCAGCCTTCTTTTTGGATGCCGGGCAAGCCGCTTAAGAATTTGTCGGTAACGTCTTTGCCCAAACCTTCTTTACGAAAAATTTTTCCAGGGATGTCGAGACGCTCTTGACGCACGGGCGTTTTGCCATCGGCTTCGAAATAGCGCAACTCAAAACTAGCTACCTCTACATCGTGGATCTTGCCTAAGTTGTGCCCAATACGGGTCACCTCCAACCACTGCGCGTCGGGGGTGACCATGCGCCAGCTCACGAGGTTATCTAGCGCAGTGCCCCAAAGCACGGCTTTTTTACCGCCTGCGTTCATGGCGATGTTGCCGCCGATGCATGACGCTTCCGCCGAGGTGGGGTCCACAGCAAAGACAAAGCCTGCGCGTTCAGCGGCATCGGCCACGCGCTGGGTGACAACGCCAGCTTCGGTCCAAATCGTGGGCACGGGTTGGTCTAGGCCTGCTAATGAAATGTGCTCGACCTCGGTCATGGCTTCGAGTTTTTCGGTGTTGATCACCGCGCTCTTCCAGGTGAGAGGCACCGCACCACCGGTATAGCCCGTGCCACCACCTCGAGGCACGATGGTCAAGCCCAAATCGATGCAGCCTTTGACCAAGCCTGCCATCTCAACTTCGGTGTCGGGCGTCAACACGACAAAGGGGTATTCGACACGCCAGTCGGTAGCGTCGGTCACATGGGACACACGCGCCAAACCGTCAAACTTGATGTTGTCGTTGGCGGTGTATTTTTTGAGTTGGCGAGCAGTTTTTTTACGCAAACTCGCAATCGCTTCAAACTCGGCGTCGAAAGTTTCAACTGCACGGCTTGCGGCCTCTAGCAGTTGTCCAACCATGGCATCGCGTTCGGGGTCTTCGTTGGAGCGGCGACGCTGCACTTCGCCTAAACGGTGATGCAACGCATCGACCAATTGGCGGCGGCGCTGCGGGTTGTCTAGTAAATCGTCTTGTAAGTAAGGGTTACGCTGAACGACCCAAATATCTCCGAGCACTTCGTACAACATGCGGGCCGAGCGCCCAGTGCGGCGCTCTTGACGCAGTCGCAAAAGCAAATCCCAAGCCTCGAGCCCGAGCAATCTGATGACGATTTCGCGGTCAGAAAAAGAGGTGTAGTTGTAAGGAATTTCGCGCAGTCGGGGCGCTTCCGTGGGATTTGCTAGCAGTAAATTTAGCGGAATGGGAGCGTTCATCTTGGGGTTTGCACGGGTAATCGCGGATGTTACCGCAGGGCCCTATGACGCGAGGCTTTGTAGGGACTATTCGTACCAGCCGCGGCACATGAGCCACTGCGCGCTGGCACACACCAAAACCAACACACCGTAAGTGGCCATCTTGCCGTCGATGCCAAAGAAAACCAATCCCCCCATGAGCACCAATGAACCCAATAAAGCACTGACACAAAATTGGCGTTTCCAACTCCAGCGAGATTCGGGTAGCCAACGTCGCGCCGCTAATTGGGCAAAAACCACACTGAACAATGCCACACCCCATGCGGGTGCAAAAAAATTCAATACATGAATCAGTTGGTCTAGAGGCCCCATAGAGCGTCAATTTTATAATTTGAGGATGGCAGTCTGGGCTCTTGGCCTCAATCACAACACCGCCCCGCTCGATTTGCGGGGCCGTTTTGCTTTTGCGACCGAACAAATGGGCGCGACCCTAGATGGACTGCGTCAAGCGGTGTCACAAGACAGCGAAGTCGCCATTTTGTCGACCTGTAACCGCACAGAGATTTACGGCGCAGGCGGTGAGAAACAAATCCAGCAAACCCTCCATTGGCTCGCCCACTCTGGCGGGGTCAGTACCGATGCCTTGAAGTCCCACACTTACACCTTGCAAGAGAACGAAGTCGCACGACATGCGTTCAGAGTAGCCAGCGGGCTTGACTCCATGGTGCTTGGCGAGCCCCAAATTTTGGGTCAGATGAAAGACGCGGTGCGCGCCGCATCCGACGCAGGCGCCCTAGGCACCACCCTCAACCAACTCTTTCAGCGCTCGTTTGCGGTGGCAAAAGAAGTGCGCAGTTCCACCGAAATCGGAGCGCACTCGATCAGCATGGCCGCTGCTGCGGTGCGTTTAGCGTCTCAGTTGTTCGAGGACTTGGGCGAAACCCATGTGCTGTTCGTGGGGGCTGGCGAAATGATCGAGTTGTGCGCCACGCACTTTGCCGCGAAAAGCCCGCGCAGCGTGGCCGTGGCCAACCGCACCTTAGAGCGTGGCGAAAAAATTGCCACCCATTTGGGCGGCACTGCCTTGCGTTTGGGAGAGTTGCCAGATCGCTTGCATCAATATGACATCGTCGTCAGTTGCACTGCCAGTAGCTTGCCCTTGATTGGCCTAGGTGCTGTGGAGCGCGCTTTGCGCAAACGCAAACATCGCCCGATGTTCATGGTCGACTTGGCGGTGCCTCGTGACATTGAGCCGGAAGTGAAGTCTCTTGCGGATGTCTATTTATATACCGTGGACGATTTATCCGAGGTGGTGCAAACCGGCCAAGCCAATCGGCAGGCAGCGGTGGCACAGGCCGAGGCCATCATCGATGCGGGCGTGCAGAGCTTTGCCCATTGGCTGGACCAACGCAGCAACGTGCCCTTGATACAAGAACTCAACGCTCAAGCCGACGCTTGGCGCGAAGCCGAACTAGCCCGCGCCCACAAGTTGCTCGCCAAAGGCGAGTCGCCCGAGGCGGTGCTAGAAGCGCTCTCCAAAGGATTGACCCAAAAAATGCTGCACGGTGCGATGGCTGAACTCCACACAGGGGACGCACAGGCGCGCGAAAAAGCACGCTTTGCGATTGAGCATTTCTTTTTACGTAACCACCGTTAGGGTCTGCGGCTATGAAACCCTTTTTACGCGCTCAGCTAGAGCGCTTTGCACAACGGTTGGCTGAGCTCGATTTTTTGCTCTCGCGTGAAGACATCATGCAAGACATGTCGCAGTTTTTAGTGCTCTCGCGCGAGCACACGGAGCTGACGGCGAGTGCAAGTCGCTACGCCCGCTACCAACAGCGCGAGTCCGACTTGCAAGCGGCCCAGCAGATGTTGCAAGACAGCGGCTCCGATAACGACTTGCGTGAAATGGCGCAAGAAGAAGTCGCCAGCGCTGAGGCCGAACTGGTCCAACTCGAAGCCGAACTGCAACGCATGTTGTTGCCCAAAGACCCAGACGATGCACGCCCTGTCTTTTTAGAAATTCGGGCAGGCACCGGTGGCGACGAGTCCGCCTTGTTTGCGGCGGACTTGCTTCGCATGTACATGCGCTTTGCCGAACGCCAAGGCTGGCGAAGTGAGATCGTGAGCGAGTCGGCCAGTGAGCTAGGTGGCTACAAAGAGGTGGTGGTGCGTATCGACGCAGGCGCTTCCAGCGACGGGGTCTACGGCTTACTCAAGTTTGAGTCTGGCGGACACCGCGTGCAACGCGTGCCGACAACGGAGACACAAGGGCGTATCCACACCAGCGCCTGTACCGTCGCGGTGTTGGCAGAGCCCGACGAAGCGCAAGCCATCAAAATCAATCCAGCGGATTTGCGCATTGACACTTTCCGCGCCAGCGGTGCGGGCGGACAGCACATCAACAAAACAGACTCTGCGGTGCGCATCACCCACTTGCCCACCGGCATCGTGGCCGAATGCCAAGACGGACGCAGCCAACACAGCAACAAGGCGCAAGCCCTGCGGGTGTTGACCGCACGCATACAAGAGAAAGAGCGCTCTGAGCGCGCCGCAAAAGACGCCGCCTTGCGCAAAGGGCTGATCGGCAGTGGTGACCGTAGCGACCGCATACGCACCTACAACTTCCCGCAGGGACGGTGGACGGATCACCGCATCAACCTGACGCTCTACAAGCTCAACACCATCATGGAAGGCGACTTGGGCGAAGCGATGCAAGCCCTGCGACACGCCCACGAGGCCGAGCAGTTGGCGGCCTTGGAAGTGAATGCGTGACGTCTACTGACGCCACAGCACCTGTCACGGTGCAGCAAGCGATTCAATACGCCCAAGAACAATGTGGGCTACCCCGCCTCGATGCCCAGATGTTGCTCTTGCATGCTTGTGGCTTACCACCACACGACCGCGCTTGGTTGCTGGCGCACAGCGACGAGGTTTTAGGCGCTACGTCGCACGCACGCTATCTCGATTTTTTGCAAAGACGCCAAGGCCACGAACCCCTCGCCTACATCACCGGCTTCAAAGAGTTTTTTGGCCTGCAGTTGCAAGTTGATAAGCGGGTGCTAGACCCTCGGCCTGAAACAGAAACATTGGTGGAGTGGGCGCTAAGTTGCTTGGCAGACACCCATGCGCCGCACATCGCAGATTTAGGCACCGGTAGCGGCGCGATTGCGCTGGCGCTGAAACACAGCTTGCCCGAGGCACAGGTCACCGCGGTAGACGCCAGTGCCGACGCGATAGCAGTGGCGCAGGCCAACGCCCAGCGACTTGGTTTGGACATCGTGACGCATGTTGGCAACTGGTGCGCGCCGCTTGCAGGCCAGTCGTTCGATCTGATCGTGAGCAACCCGCCTTACGTTGCCGCTGGTGACGCCCATTTGGCGCACATGCCCCACGAACCGCTCTCCGCACTCGTGGCGGGCAAAGACGGCTTGGAAGACCTGCGCCAGATCGTGGCGCAAGCGACTGCGCACCTCCAACCCGGCGCTTGGTTGCTACTGGAGCACGGGTTCGACCAAGCGCAGGCTGTTCAGGCACTGCTGGGCAACCAAGGATTCGTGGCCGTGCAAAGCCGCCCAGACCTTGCGGGCATCTTGCGCTGCACGGGCGGTCAGTGGCCGAGGGTGAAATAATAGGGTTTTGTTTGGGAGCTAGGTTATGAGTGATGTGCAACAACGCATAGATGAATTGGTCAAGGGCAACGAGGTATTGCTATTTATGAAAGGCAACGCCAGCTTTCCCATGTGCGGGTTCTCGGGTCGCGCCATTCAAGTGCTCAAAGCCTGTGGGGTAGACGCCAAAGCCATCACCACGGTGAACGTGCTCGACGACGCTGAAATCCGCCAAGGCATCAAGGAATACAGCAACTGGCCCACCATTCCCCAGCTCTATGTCAAGGGCGAATTTATCGGTGGCTCGGACATCATGATGGAGATGTACGAGTCGGGTGAGTTGCAAAAGGTGATTGCCGGCTA
>CAYFLF010000022.1:0-16607 GCA_964343725.1 uncultured Bordetella sp. | reverse complement strand
AGTGGCTCTAGCGTCATCATTCCTTGATCCATATTTTGCTTATATAAGGAGACAACTACATGAATTCTGATACCCAAAAAACGAGAAGATCAATTGTGTTTGGATTGGGGCTTTCTGGCATGCTAGGAGCAACCCCCTCGTTTGCGCAAGACGCATTCCCCAATAAAACAATACGCGTTGTTGTGCCTTTTCCTGCCGGCGCCAACGTAGACGTTGTTGCAAGAATATTTACAGATAAGTTATCTAAAGAAATTAACCAATCCGTCGTTGTTGAAAATAAACCCGGTGCTGGTGGTGCACTTGGTTGGGATACGGTGATGCAACGCCCATCTGATGGATATAACCTCTTTTATGCGGTTCGCTCAATCATGTCTATTACTCCGCATGTTTACCCCAAAAACAACTTGGATCCCGTCAAAGACTTTACTGCGATCAGTCAAGTTTGCACGCTGCCCCATGTTTTGATTGCCAACCCCAATGCACCTTTCAACAATTTCAAAGAATTAGTTGAATATGCAAGAAAAAATCCAGGCAAATTGGACTACGCCTCATTGGGTGTGGGCTCACATCCTCATCTTGCAGTTGAATATTGGGCAAGGCAATTAGATTTGAAGATCAACCATATTCCCTACACAGGCAATCCAGCGATTGATGTCATGGCTGGCACCGTACCGATTTTCTTGGAAGGCTCCGGCACGGCTGTTCCTAGGGTCCTCTCTGGTGGTGTGAAGGCTATTGCTGTTACTGGCGGCAGTCCTATCCCAGCGCTACCTAATGTGGCCACCATCAATAACTACCAACCCGGTTTAGACGAAGATGGCATCATCGGTAGCACTTGGCATGGGTTCTTCGCGCGTCGTGGTACACCAGAACCTATTGTTGCTTTGCTCAACAGGAGTTTGGTAAAAGTCTCCCAAGACAAAGACACACAAAGACGACTTAATGAATTCGCCTCTGTGGGCACTGGCACTTCATCTCAGTCACTCAATGCGGTGATAGCGAAAGACTTTGAGTTTTTTGGCAATATCGTTCGTAATTTAAAAATATCCACTTAAATTTTTAATGCGACGTCAACCGATACAAGGGGGAGCTATCTAGTGATTCGACGTGATTTTCTCTCCCTACTTTCGCTACCGCTGGTGAGTTCATCTTCTTGGGCCCAAAAATACCCCAGTAGCCCAGCCACCATCATCATGCCGCTACAAGCGGGTAGCGCGTCTGACGTTGCCATTCGGCACATGGCTGAAAGATTGACCCAAAAATTTGGTCAAGGCTTTGCTGTTGAAAACGTCGCGGCGGCGGCTGGCCTTGTTGGACTCGATCGATTGAGCAAAGCCAGAACAGATGGACTTGTGGTCGCCGCACTTAACAACAGCATCATGACCATCTTGCCCCACTTGCAAGCTAAAAATATGAAAGTGGACACGCGAAAAGATTTTGTTCCTGTTGCCGGTATTGCCAATATCCCCACTTTTTTTGCTGTACCTGGCAGTTCAAAAATTAAAAATATTCAAGATCTCATTCAACAGGCAAAAAATACCGCGACTCCAGTGACCTACTCCTCTGGCGGGATAGGTAGCCCGCAACATCTTGCGACAGAAATGTTCAAGAGTTTCACGAACACCCAACTTACCCACGTCCCTTACCGAGGTGCAAGCCAGGCTGCACTAGCCGTTGCATCTGGTGAAGTGCAGGTGATGTCAATGGCACTCTCGCTGGCACAACCGTTTCTCTCAGATGGGAAAGTTCGCTTGATTGGTTACTGCGGAACGGAACGTCATGCGCAATTTCGCGATATCCCTACTTTGCAAGAGCAAGGTGTTGCAAATTACGATTATTCGTCTTGGATCGCTTTGTTCTTTCACAAAGACGTTCCCCTCGAGGTTGTCGACATCCTCAGGCGTGAAGCCCAATCTATCAGTGAGGACAGAGACTTTCAAGTACAACTGATTCGTTCTGGTCTTGAACCTTGGCCTAAAACTGCTAAACAGCTAGAACGTATTGTTGAATCAGATTTCCAGCGCTGGAAAAAGATCATCCAAGACGCCAACATACAAGGTTAAAACCATTTCATGTTGCGTGTCGCAGGCTACCAAGGGCCTTCTTCTATATTGACCCGTGGACTAGCTTGTTTTGTTGAAACACTTACAAAAACCGGTTGGAAATCTGCCATCGATTGGGTTCCTAATGTCACGGACAAACAGGAAAAAGCTGCAGATTTATTCACATCCATTGAAAATGGCTCTCGTCATGTTGGTTACATGGCTTCGGGCTATTTATCAGCAAGGGTTCCTGAACTTGAAGTACTTGAATTACCCTTCTCTGTAGAGGATCGTGTCACTGCTCTTGCCGCCTTGGATCATTTAGCCGGTGACATTCTTAAGCAATCGATTCGCCAGAGAACTGGCTTTCACGTCCTAGGATTTTGGGATAACGGTTTTCGGCATATATCCAATTCAGTTCGCCCTATTCAACATCCTAGCGATGCTACTGGCATCAAAATTCGCACACTCGACAGTGCTCTATATAGAGCTACGCTGGATGCGATCGGATTTCAAGCGCTCACGAGTGATGTCAAAGATTTGGTTTCTTGGATCGCGCAGGATATTGTGCAAGCCCAAGAAAACCCCTTGACAAACTATATGGGCTTTGAGCTTTGGAAGCACCATCCCTACATTAGTCTGACGCACCATTTTTATGGGGTTCTTTTACTTGTTTGCCCACATGCATGGTACGAAACACTCAGCAAGGAAGAACGCGATTTACTTGGCCATGCTGCCACGGTATCTACAGCGCTTCAAAGAAAATTAGCTGCAGAAGAAGACGCTATTGCACTTGCTCGCATACAAGATTTAAACATCCAAGTTTTAGAGAGAAATGCGCTTGATATGCAGGCCTTTCACAAATGTGTTGAACCAATTCGTTCAAAAACCATCGCAAAAATTCCAGAAAATTTACTTAACGCTTATCTGGGTAAGTAAGCTTTTTATCAAACAGATGCCCATCAATCTGGACGCGTTAAGGCGCCACTGTGCGTGACAGCACCTAACCTAGCGGGCGAAACTAGACGGGCATACTTCTCCAAGATGCCATTGAGTTTTTCTTTTGCTGGCGGTTGGTAGTTCTTCTTGCGGGCCTCCCAAGTGGCTTGATCTACCAACACATCCAGGGTTGCAGCTTGCGCATCAATCTGTATCGTGTCTCCGTTTTGAAGATAAGCAATTGGCCCCAAATCTGCAGCCTCTGGCCCGATATACCCCACCATCATTCCGCGGGTAGCACCAGAGAATCTTCCATCTGTCAGTAGCGCAACTTTTTCGCCCATGCCTTGCCCATAAACCAAGGCTGTGACCCCGAGCATCTCACGCATACCAGGACCACCACGAGGTCCTTCATTTCGAATCACCAGTACATCACCAGCTTGGTAATCGCGCGCGGATACAGCAGCGAATGCCGCTTCCTCTGATTCAAAAACCCGTGCAGGACCTTTAAATGAAAGTTGTTTGAGACCAGCCACTTTTATCAAAGCGCCCTCTGGCGCCAAGTTACCTTTTAAAACCACTACCCCACCCGTTGCCATCAAGGCCTTGTCGGTTGGATAAACCACTCGGCCGTCAGGTAATTCCACTTCAGCCAATTCATCCACCAGTGTTCTTCCAGACAAGGTTAAAACATCGCCATGTAGATAACCACCTTGTAATAGCGCCTTCAGTACAACGCGTGTACCACCCACACGATGTAAATCAAGCGCCAAGAATTTACCGCCAGGTTGAAGGTCTGCAATCAATGGCGTACGCGCAAACACCTCTGCGACGTCTTCTAATGTGAAGGAAATTCCTGCTTCATGCGCAATGGCGGGTAAATGCAAACCAGCATTGGTGGATCCACCGGTTGCTGCAACAGCGGCAGCAGCATTTTCTAGCGACTTACGCGTAATCAAATCTCTTGGTAAGGGGCCGCCCTCGCGAATAATTTGCGTGACTCTGCGACCAGCCTCTCTGGCTAGCGCTAGACGTTCGCTGTACACCGCAGGCATCATGGCTGAACCTGGCATAGCAAGCCCCAAAGTTTCAGCCACCATAGCCATCGTATTTGCTGTGAATTGCCCGGGGCAAGAGCCTACGGTTGGTGCACAACTTCGCTCTAATTCTTTCAGATCTGCTTGCGTCATTTGGCCGGCCAAAACTGAACCGACGCCCTCATATGCCGTCAAAATTGTGACGTCCTTGCCTTTGAAATGACCCGGAAGCATGGCGCCTCCGTAGACGAACACACTCGGGCAATTTAACCGTGCCATAGCCATCATCACACCCGGCAATGTCTTGTCACAACCTGCAAAACCTAATAGCCCATCGTACGCATGCGCCACCATGACCGCCTCTATCGAATCTGCGATCAATTCACGCGAAACCAAACTCATGCGCATGCCCTTGTGGTTCATCGATAAACCATCGGACACTGAAACGGTTGTAAACGAGATAGGTACGCCTTGCTCGGCGGCTACACCAAGACGAGCTGCATCCGCTTGCGGTCCGAGTGACAAAGAGCATGGGGTGGTCTCTCCATGCTGGCTAACAATACCGACCATCGGTTTACCAAAATCGGACTCCGCTATACCCATCGCGCGTAAGAAAGCGCGATGGGGAGTTCGGTCCATCCCCTCTGTGATGGTGGAAGACTTCAGAAGATTATTAGATTGCGATTCTTTAGGGGCAACGGACATTTTCAAGCCTGCACATGGTGAGGAAGTGCGCGTGGTTGGCGAAACCAAATTAACGATAAAAGTAGGGACAACACAATCAGCACCACCGAACCGAGCACAAAAAGGGCGGTGATCTCTGTCTCACGTTTCTCTAATGAAAACCTTGATGACAGTTTTTGATAGATCATTTTCAAATCATCGGCATTACTGGCTTTGAAAAACTCTCCGCCCGTGACTTTGGCAATGGCTTGTAAAGTTTCCTCGTCCACCCTGGTGTAGAAGGTATAGCCTTCCATACCAGGTATGAATCCATCTGGCGTTCCAAATGCCACGGTGTAGACACGGACGCCTCGGTTGGCTGCATACTGCGCTGCCTCCATGGGGTCTGGGCCTGTTGTTCTTCTTCCGTCTGATAGCAACACAATAGCGCCAGCGGTGTATGAACCTACTGGCATGGTTTTGAGTTCTTTCTTCTCTGGTTTTGGTTTGCTATCCAAAGGTCTTGCCCCACCACCGCCATTTGAGAGCACAAACTCTTGGCCATAAACAACAGACTCCAAAGCGATCCCGGCTTCGGGCAATAAAGTAGCTAGCGATAACCACAGTCCACTCCCAGTTGCAGTGCCTCGCTGGAGTTGAAAGCGATCAATGGCAGCCAACAAATCGTCCTTTTGATCAGTAACGTCTTGGACCAATTGAGCTGATCCAGCAAAAGAAACAATACCAACGCGCACATTACTGGGCAGATCATTCAAAAAAGCTTTGGCCGCTGTTTGAGATGCCTCTATACGACTTGGCGGAACATCTTGCGCAAGCATGCTGCGTGATACATCCATGGCCATGACCAAGGTGAGGAAATCCGCTGGCAAAGTAACTTGTGCTTTGGGTCTCGCTAATCCAATCAAAGCACAACATAAAGCCAGCCACAAAAGAAAGGGAGGAATATGTCTTCGCCATGGTTTGGACATTCCTATTGCTGGCTTTATCAGCGACAAACTAGAAAAAACAATGACTGACTTGACGCGTCGGCGAATTAACCAAACATAAAGCAGCACCATAAAAGGAAGCACTGCTAAAGCCCATAAGAGGTCTGGCCAGACAAAGTACATGGTTGGTGGATTTGTTTGGAAAGTTTCACTGTATCACCGCCATGTGATAAGGTTTCAACTTATGCGACTCGCCAAGATTTATGTAGGAATCGGTTGCCTGATTGTTGGGCTTGGCATTGCACTTGTCTTGAGCTTTTGGCCCCCTGCCGCAGAAAAATTCACACAAGAAGATATCAATGCAGCTGTTCTGCATGCATTAAATACCCAGAACTTACCCTCGAGAAGTGCCAAAGCTGCCGAATTGATACGCCCTTCTGTGGTGCGTGTTCAAGGCTTTGGTGTTAACCCTAAGAAACCCAAAGAGGGGGAAGTAGAGGCCAGCGTGGGGACTGGGGTTGTGATCAAAGACGATGGCACGATCTTGACCAATCTTCACGTAGTCAACGAAGGGGCTCGCTATGTGATTACTTTTTATGACGGATTCACGTCCGAGGCAAAAGTAATTGGAATTCGTCCAGAAAATGATTTGGCCATCCTCAAACCTGACAAACTACCAGATGACCTGCAACCTGCGGTTCTTGGATCGAGTCAAGAACTTTTACCAGGTGATGAAGTTGTCGCTGTAGGCTTTCCTTTTGGTATCGGCCCTTCGGTCACCGCTGGCGTTGTCTCTGGATTAGGACGTGAATTTAAGGTCGATGATTTGCGTTCTCTTCGCGGGTTGATTCAATTCGATGCAGCAGCCAATTCCGGTAATTCTGGTGGGCCCTTGGTCAATATGGCTGGAGAAGTGGTTGGCATTGTCACTGCTATCCTCAACCCCAGTGGAGTGAAAACATTTATTGGTATTGGATTTGCCACCACGATTGAAAGTGTTGGCACCTCTGTTGGTATTCCGCCCTTTTAATAATTCATAAGCCACTTCAAGAAAGCAATCGCATGCAAAACGACTCTTCACTTTGGCATCCAGCATCTGTGTCTTCTGCCCATCTCGAGACTGCTGCATTAATGGAGCGTGTTTTATTCGAAGTTAAACGCGTTGTTGTGGGGCAAGATGCATTTCTAGAACGCATTTTGGTTGCGCTATTGGCGCAAGGACATCTATTGATTGAAGGCGTTCCTGGACTAGCCAAAACTTTAACGGTCAACACACTTGCCAAAGTGCTCAGCGGACAATTCAAACGAATTCAATTCACACCGGATTTACTTCCCGCAGATTTAGTAGGCAATCGCATCTATAACCAAAAAACTGGCGACTTCACCACCTTGCTAGGACCTGTATTTGCGAATTTACTCCTAGCAGATGAAATCAACCGCGCACCAGCGAAAGTGCAAAGTGCTTTGTTAGAGGTGATGCAAGAGCGACAAGTCACTATTGCTGGTGAGACCCATCACGTTCCTAAACCATTTGTGGTGATGGCAACTCAAAATCCGATTGAAACAGAGGGAACCTATCCCCTACCTGAAGCGCAAGTAGATCGTTTCATGATGAAAGTATTGGTTGGCTACCCTTCTGAAGAAGAAGAATACGTCATTGTTCAACGTGTCACCGGACCTGGACAAGATGTCAGTGCCATCGCGAACACGGAGCAATTGCTACAACTGCAAGCGCACTGCCGTAAAGGCTATGTTGACCCTGCATTGATGCACTATGCCGTAAAACTTGTATCTGCAACGCGAGACCCTGCTCGATATGGTTTGCAAGATTTAGCCAGGCATATCACTTTTGGTGCTAGCCCTCGTGCCACCATCGGTCTGATAGAAGGTGCGCGCGCTTTGGCTCTGCTACGCGGTCGTGCATACGCGCTTCCACAGGATGTGATTGACCTGGTACCTGATATCTTGCGACACCGTCTTGTTTTATCGTTTGAGGCTATGTCAGAAGGACTAACACCTGATCTAGTGATACAAAAAGTTCTACAAGCGGTTCCTGCACCAGACAAGCCACTTGAAACCCATGTTCAAATTTCTGCGTCGTCTTAAATCAGTCGCTAACACAGAAACTTCCCAGGAGGTTTCGGCTCAACCAACAGCTCTTCCAATCGAAGAGTTGTTGAAGCAATTGTCCTGGCAAGTCATTCGTCGACTTGATGGTCAATTACAAGGCGATTACCGCACCCTTTTTCGTGGCACGGGTGTTGAATTAGCCGATTTGCGTGAATACCAACCGCATGATGATGTCAGGCACATCGACTGGAACGTCACTGCCCGTATGCAAACCACCTATGTGCGGCAGCACCTAGAAGACCGTGAGATGACGGCATATTTTTTAATCGACCTAAGCGGTTCTATGGGCCTTGGTTCAGAGGCCACTACCAAACGCAACTTGGCTGTCTCGTGTGTGGCCGTCCTCGCGAGGATATTGACAAGGCGTGGCAATCCTGTGGGTGCCATGCTATTTTCTGGAAAACAGCGTACTGCTGATAGCGTTTTTCCTGCAAGAACGGGTAAGTCGCATGTGTTGCAATTGATGCAAGCGATACAACAATGTGAAACGCCCAAGATTTCGCAAATGACAGACTTGCGTCAAATGCTGCTACAAGCGCAGGCTTATTGCAAGAAGCGCTCTACTATTTTTGTGATGTCCGACTTCATTGCTGACACCGGTTGGGAAAGAACACTTGGGTCATTGGCTTATCGGCATGAGGTGATTGCAATTCGTTTGCAAGACCCTTGGGAGGTGCAGTTACCAGCACTAGGGCTATTGACCGTTGAGGACTCTGAAACTGGTGAGCAAATATTGATAGATGCCAACCATAAAGGGTTTCGTGAACGTTATCAGCAATTAGCGCTAGAGCGTGAGCATGCACTTCAAAAAATTTTCGAGCGTAGCCAAATCGATTGCCTAACCTTAAAAACAGATGCTGATCTAGGTCAAGCGCTGCTCCATTTCATGTTGATGCGAAAAAAACAATTACGCGCTGGTCCATCGCATCGCAAAGCTGCATAGATAGAGACTTCATGCCTTCCCTTCACTCTGTATCCATGTTGTGGCCATTTATGCTGTGGGGATTGGCAATTGTTCCTTTTTTGCTTGGCATTTACATTCGTCTACGCGGACGCAATCACTGGCCGGCATTATTGATGTTGATTGGGTTGATATTGCTATTGCTCGCCATGACGCGACCAAGAGCCATATTGCTTTTGCCATCTCGCCTAGAGACCGTCATGCTTGCGATTGATAGCTCTGGAAGTATGCGCGCAAACGATGTGCAACCCAGTCGAATTGAGCTAGCCCAATCTGCGGCAAAAGCCATCGTTGACGAACAACCCGCCTTTGTGAAATTAGGCATTGTGAGTGTTGCAGGGACTGCAGCGCTTGTTCAAGCACCCACAGACAAGCGCGAAGACCTCAAGCGTGCCATTGACAACTTACCCCTACAAAGAGGCTCTGCACTTGGCTCTGGAATTGTGATTGCTCTATCAAGTATGTTGCCAAATGCAGGCCTAGATGTCGACAAATTAATTAATCCAGAAGAGGCTGCTCGGGCTGCCAATAACCCAAGCGCTACGAAACCCTCTTCGCCAGCCACCCCAAAAGTAAAGCTTGAACCCGGAAGTAACACCTCTGCCGTCATTGTTTTAATGTCTGACGGACAAAGCAATATGGGGCCCGATACGATTGAAATGGCACGCGTAGCAGCTGATCTTGGTGTCAGAATATTCACGATTGGTTTTGGCACACCTGAAGGCACTGTTTTACATGCGCACGGAGTTTCTGTGCGTGTAAAGCTTGACGAAGCACCCTTAAAACGCATTGCAGAGATCACACATGGCGAATATTTCAGAGCAGCCTCGCCCACTGAAATTAAAAAGATTTACCAATCACTAGGAATGCGGATCGTGATGCAAAAGCATCAGTTAGCCGAAGTCACGGCCATATTACTCACGCTAGGTATGGGTTTGGTGCTTTTAGCGTCCGCTTGGTCTATCGCTAGAACTGGCCGAGTTATTTAAAACCGTCATTTAGATATCCACGGTTTTCGAGATGTGATGCCGACTGACATAGTTCCAATGACCCAATAAACAACTTGCGGTGTAGAACGCCCCACCCCAAATAAGAGTCAGCACCATAGGGCTCCACCAATTTCCGTCAAAGGCATCAAACATACAAGTTTTGATACCAACTATGACCCAAGTCATTGGTAGAAAGGGACTGATTTGTGCATACAAACTTCCACTCAATTCAACTGGCATTACCCCTCCAGATGCCGAAACCTGAAGTGCGAGCAAAAGCATTGCCAATATTTTCCCGACATCGCCAAGTGTCTTGATTAGAAAAAAAACAATTCCTAAGAAAGTTAGCGAAGCAACCATCAACATACAAGCCAATAGAAATGGATGATTAACGTGAATACCCATCACCAACCAAACAACTAATAGCAAAAGCAAGGCTTGCGCAATTGCCACCCCAGCTGGCAATGTTGCCTTGCCAAAACACTGCGCCCAAATTGAAAAGTCTTTTGCGTAATCGGGCAATTCACGCAGGCGTATCAAGAAAACCGCAATACCTGCACCCAGCCACAGGGCAATAGAAATGATGTTTGGCGCAAAACCACTTCCGTAATTAGCAACAGGCGCAACAACATCAACTCTTGGCGTGACGGAGTGCGCCAATCCCTCTGCACTTCCCTCAATCACGGCTGCGCTACTCGGCAGTTCATTGGCCAATAAATCAATCCCGCTATATAAGTGATTAGAACCCTCTTTGATCCGTTGTAGACCTATATGTAATTGTCCTGAGGTTTTTCCAAGTTCAGCAGAACCGTTGCGTAGTTGCTCTAGCTGCGTCTCTTCAGGTAACTTTGCAGTCATGGTTTTGAGATTCGCACGTAGATCACGCACGCCAAATGCAAGAGCTCTCACTTTGCTGCTGATGGTGGCAGCACCTTGACTTAGCTTTTCTTGACCTTGCTGTACCTGCAAGATGCCTTCATCTAATTGACCGACACTAACTACAAACTTTTCTAAGTTATCGGAAACACCGCTGGGCATAAACAAACTATTTGTAGCATCCGACTTGAAAGCAGATGCACTCTTGACCATGCGCTGGCTACCGTTACGAAGCTCTTGCATTCCTTTTTCAAGCTCCACATGACCCGCTGCCAATGTTTCGGCTCCGATTCGAAGGCCTCTGACATCTTCAACAGGTGGTAAACCGGCTTCTATGGCTTTGACACCGGTACCTAATTGGCTTGTTCCATCAGCAAGTTTTAAAACTCCCTCTTGTAGTCGGATAGCACCTTTTTGAACGTTGGCGCTTCCAGATTCTGCGATGGCACTTCCGCCGGCTAGTTCTTTAGCGCCAGCACGCAATTGCTCAAAAGCCTCTCTCAATCTTTCTACATTTTGTTGTGATCCAACACTAGAGGAAATAATCAATGCCCATCGTTGCTCGTTGAGAGTTCGGTTGACATCCTCACCTAGTTCTTTGGAGAACTGGGTGGCAAGGATAGAACTTTCATAGTTATTGCCAGCAGATGTATAAACCACAAGCTTTCCAAGACCTGACTCCAACCCTGGAACAGCATTGGCGCTGAAATCATCAGGCACGATCACTGCAAATGCTAATACGCCTTTTTTCACCAAACTTTTAGCCTGCTCTTCGCTTGCAATATCTTGGTATCCAAAAGCATGTTGAGATTTAAGTTGCTCAACGAGATTGGTACCAATATTAAAAGTACTATTTCGGTAGTTAATGCCTTTGTCTAAATTGACTAATCCAACAGGCAATGCAGTAGATTGCGAACCAGGATCCCAAATGCTTGATAGATAAATCAAGGCATAAACTGAGGGAATACAAGCGACAATCAAAGCGGCTAAGCGCATTTTGCTAAATCGCTGAAATACTCGCAGTTCAAATAGGACAATCAACCTAGATTGACGAATCCAGTGCGTTAGGTGATTTATAGTTAATTTGTACATTCAGTTTTTTTCTTAATTTTATGCTTTAGAAAGAAATCATGCTCAAACACCTAACCCTATTCATTTGCGTACTTTTCACCACCATTTCTGCATCCGCACAATCATGGCCTACGCGCCCCATTAAGCTAGTTGTGCCTTTTCCACCGGGCGGTTTGATTGACAACATGGCTAGGCTCATCAGTGGCAAGTTGTCGCAAGAACTCGGACAACCCATCGTGATAGAAAACAAACCTGGTGCAGGAGGCAATATAGGCGCGACTGACGTTTCCAAGGCAACACCAGATGGATATACCTTGCTCATGGCATCGCCTCCACTGACCATCAGCCCTGCGCTTTACTCCAAACTTCCCTACAAACCAGAGAGCTTGTCCCCTATTGGTCTGATTGGAAGAGTTCCCAATGTTTTGGTGGTGTCGCCTGATTCAGGCATACAGTCATTGGCCGAATTAACTTCCAAAGCCAAGAGCCAGCCAGGTTTTCTGAACTATGCATCCAATGGTCAAGGAACCTCACTGCATTTGAGTGCGGAGCTCTATAAAAGCATGGCGAACGTTTTCATCACACACATCCCCTACCGTGGTGCAGCAGCTGGACTCACCGGAGTCATTGCAGGCGAGGTTAATTTGATGTTTGACAACTTACCCTCTGCATTGGGCCTCATTCAAAGTGGCAAGCTACGCGCACTTGCTGTGACTACCCAACAACGAAGCAATGCATTACCCCAAGTTCCTACTATGGAAGAGGCTGGAATCAAAGGCTACCAAGTCAGCGCTTGGTTTGGTCTAGCCGCGCCGACAGGTTTACCTGCCAACGTACAAACGCGAATAGAGCAGGCACTACAAACCGTATCGCAGCAATCTGATACCAAAGCCAGTATGGTCAAAGTTGGCGCAGAGCCCACTTGGCTCAACGCACAAGCCATGTCTCAATTTATGCAAACTGATTATGCGCAATGGAAAAAAGTTGCCCAGTACGCCAAAATAACACTTGACTAATTGTTTACAAAACAGAGAGCCAACCACCATCTACATAAATGATTTGGCCATTCACATAGTTGGATGCTTCCGAGGCTAGATAAATGGCAGTGCCCACTATTTCTTCAGGCTTGCCCCAGCGTTGTGCTGGGTTGCTACTTTTTACCCAGGCATCAAACTGTGCGTTTTCTATCAAAGGCTTGTTCATATCCGTCATGATGTAGCCAGGTCCAATCGAGTTAGCTTGGATGTTGAACTGCGCCCATTCAGCGGCCATCGCTCTTGACAACATTTTGATGCCGCCCTTAGCCACCGTATAGGGTGCAATCGTGGGGCGTGCAGCTTGGCTGGTTAGAGAACCAATATTGATGATCTTGCCACCTTTGCCTCTGGCGATCATGCGCTTGGCCGCCTCTCGCCCCACCATAAATGCGGCCGTGATATTGGTATCCATCACGCGGTGCCAATCTGCGAGAGATAACTCCACCATGGGTTGACGGTGTTGGATACCCGCGTTGTTAATCAAAATATCCACTGACACCCCTGCTTTGTCGAATCCCTCAAATGCGTGAAGCACTTGGTCCTCTTGCGCCACATCAAAAGCAGCTCCGCTCACTTGCAAGCCCTTGGCTTTTAATTGCGCCACCACCGCATCGACCGAATCACGTTGGCGACTATTGACGATGACGTGGGCCCCAGCGGCGGCTAGGCCTTCTGCCATCGCCAAACCAATACCGCGCGCAGAGCCAGTGATGAGCGCCGTTTTGCCCGTGAGTGTAAAAAGTGACATAGATAGACGAAACCTTATGAAGCCAAGAGAAATAGCCTGATATCCTACGACAGCATTTGTAGCTTCCTGATGGAGATGAAATTATGAACAAAGACATGGCTGAAACTCTGGTCCGAACAGATGCGGGCACGCGTATGGGTAATTTGATGCGCCGCTATTGGGTACCAGCACTGATGTCCAATGAAATTGCCGAACCAGACGGTCCTCAGGTCAGAGTGCAATTACTTGGAGAAAAGTTATTAGCTTTTCGCAATACTGACGGTAAGGCCTGTTTGATCAGTGAGTTCTGTTCACATCGTGGCGTGTCCTTGTTTTTTGGGCGCAATGAAGAAAATGGTATTCGTTGTGCCTACCACGGTCTCAAATTCAATGGTGATGGCAAATGCGTAGAGGTGCCATCGGCGCCCAAAGCCTGCGAGCACATGCACATCAAAGGCTATCCCTGCGTGGAACGTGGCGGAATCGTCTGGGCTTATATGGGACCAGAGGACAAAAAACCCGCTCCACCTGAACTAGAGTGGTGCAATCTTCCTGAAAGCCATGTATTTGTATCCAAACGCATCCAATATTCCAATTACTTGCAAGCGATGGAAGGTGGTATTGACACCAGCCATGTGTCATTTGTGCATCGGTATGAAGTCGATAACGATCCTATGCACAAAGGCGTCAAAGCTTTGGACTACATCAAAGCCGATGGAAATGTCGTATTTGAAATTGAGAAAAATAATTTTGGATTGACATTATTTGGCAGACGCAATGGGGATGCAGACTCCTATTACTGGCGTATCACGCAATGGTTGTTTCCTTGGTTCACACTCATCCCTCCGTTTGGTCACCACGCCTTGGGCGGACATATCTGGGTCCCCATCGATGACCACAGCTGTTGGGCTTGGAGCATGAACTGGCAACCTAACCAACCTCTCTCTGAAGAAGAGCGTGGCGCTATGGAAGCGGGTCTGGGCATTCACGTGGAATACGAGGAACCTGGTAGTTTTGTTCCTAAGTCCAACTACAAGAACGATTACTTGATGGATCGACAGGCACAAAAAGAAAAACGCGCCTTCAGCGGCGTGTTTGGATTTTCAGCCCAAGACTATTCATTACAAGAAAGCATGGGACCCATACAAAACCACGCAGAAGAAAAACTATTGCCCACCGACAAAGCCATCGTCATGGCTAGACGCATGTTGCACGAAGCGGCAGTTGGCTTAGAAAAAGGCATTGAACCCCCTGCACTAGACGCAAAAGATCAGCGCGTCCGGGCTGCAGGCGTTCTATTGAAACGCGATGTAGATCCCGTGGCGTGGGCGCAAGAGAACCTATCCGATGGGCTTGACCAACCTCTTTTCTCGATATAAAACTTTGTTGTTTTCAGGAAATCCCTATGAATGCCTTAATGAGATTGAAATCTACCCTTGTCACACTTTTATTTGGGGCACTTAGCTTTACCACTTTCGCACAAGAGTGGTCACCTAACAAAACCGTCAAAATAATTGTGCCTATCGTTGGTAGTACCAATGATGTGCTTGCGCGAATCGTGGCACCCAAGCTCTCGGAAGCTATCGGCCAACCCGTTGTTGTAGAAAACAAACCTGGTGCTGGCGGAAATATAGGCGCAGATTTGGTTGCCAAAGCACCACCTGATGGACATACGCTATTGGTTGGGTACAACGGACCTTTGGCAATTAACGTGGGTCTTTTTGAAAAAATGCCCTATGACCCTGTCAAAGATTTAGCCCCTATTACGCTCGCAGTCACAACCCCACAGTACTTGGTGGTGAACCCCGCATTGCCTATCAAGAATGTTTCTGAATTTGTAGCCTATGCTAAGAACAACGCCCGAAAGATGTCTTACGCCTCCATCGCAGTCGGCAGTGCATCCCATCTGACGATGGAAATGTTCAAGGTAGCTGCAAGCGTGGATTTGACACACATTCCCTACCGTGGCGCTGGCCCTGCTGTCACAGACTTGATTGCAGGCAATGTCGATGCGGCTTTTTTAGTCCCTGGTAATGTCCAACAATTTTTAAAAGAAGGCCGCCTGCGTTTAATTGCCACATCGGGGCAAAAGAGATTCGCCAGTACGCCCACTATCCCCACATTGATTGAGTCTGGCTATCCTGACTTTTTAGCCACTTCTTGGATCGGTTTTTTAACAACTGCTGGCACACCCAAACCCATCATGGACAGATATCACAAAGAGCTTGTCAAGATATTGCGATCTGCTGATGTCAAAGAAAAATTAGAGTCTATGGAGTTTGAAGTCATTGCAGGTACGCCCGAGCAGTTCCGCAATTGGATTATTTCTGAGATCCCTCGCTGGGGAAAAGTGATCAAACTCACCGGCGCAAAAGCGGACTGATACCTTATGCGTCTATTTGGCAAAACTGCGCTCATCACAGGTGCAGGTGCGGGTATTGGGGCAGCCACAGCACTTTTGTTTTGTCGCGAAGGAGCATCTGTCACCTTGGTTGATACAGACCCTGACGCTTTAAATCGAACAACTGAGACCATCCAGCAAGCAGTTCCAAAAGCACAACTTCTCCAACATATCGCAGATGTGTCTGACGAAGCAAGTGCTTTCGATGCGGTTGAAAAAACACTGCAAGCGTTTGGGCAACTAGACATATTGGTCAATAACGCATCCATGCGTAACTACTCTGCACTTGCTAACGCCACATCTGCAGAATGGCACTCCATGGTGCAAGTCAACCTCATCGGCTGCGCTAATTACGCCAAAGCCGCTTTGCCAGCGTTGCGCCTTAGCGGAAAAGGCAGCATTGTGAATGTGGCGTCTTGTTACGCAGTCACAGGACGCAAAGGAATGGGGCTGTATGACGCCACCAAGGCCGCGCAATTGGCCATGACACGCACTTTGGCATTTGAAGAATCAGCACACGGTGTGCGCGTCAATGCTATCTGTCCAGGATCTACCTTGACTGACTTTCATATCAACAAAGCCATCGCTGCTGGTAAAGATATTGAAATACTCAAAACTGAAAGACAAGCCACATCACTCTTAGGGCGCTGGGCTTCTCCAGAAGAAATTGCTGCTCCTATTCTTTGGCTTGCCTCGGATGAAGCCTCCTTCATAACTGGAACATCGATCATGGTCGATGGTGGTTTATCCATTATGTAAATCAAGCCGCTAGCGGCAAAGCTGTCCA
>CAYFLF010000021.1:0-16757 GCA_964343725.1 uncultured Bordetella sp. | reverse complement strand
CAACTAAGGACCGATATGAATTCCAAGCGTAACTTCATCAAATCCCTCGCCATGACTGCAATTGCCTCGTTCGCAGTTGGTTCAGCCTTTGCTGCTGACATCACAGGCGCAGGCGCTACATTTCCTTTCCCAATCTATGCCAAGTGGGCTGAAGCTTATAAAGCCGCCACTGGTAATGGTTTGAATTACCAATCGATTGGCTCGTCTGGTGGTATTCGTCAAATCAAAGCCAAGACTGTGACCTTTGGTGCCACTGATGCGCCAGTTTCTGGTGATGATCTAACCAAAGATGGAATGGTGCAGTTTCCTGCCATCATTGGGGGCACAGTTCCTGTTCTGAATGTGGATGGCATCAAACCTGGTGAGTTGCGAATTTCTGGCCCTGTTTTAGCTGAAATGTTCATTGGCTCAATCACCAAGTGGAACGACGCCAAGATAGCGGCATTGAATCCTGGCAAAAAATTGCCTGATTTAGAAATTACAGTCGTCCATCGCGCTGATGGCTCTGGTACAACCTTCAACTTTACCGACTACTTGTCTGCCGTTAGTAAAGATTTTCAAGATAAAGTTGGAAAGGGCGCAGCAGTGAAATGGCCAGCACCTACGTCAGTAGGCGGCAAGGGTAACGAAGGTGTTGCAGCCAATGTGAGCCGTGTAAAAGGTGCTCTAGGCTACGTCGAGTACGCCTACGTGAAGAAAAACAATATGACCTTTATGAAAATGCTCAACGCAGACGGCAAATATGTTGAGCCTGATGACAAAACTTTTGCTTCTGCCGCAGCAGGTGCGGACTGGTTTAGCGTTCCAGGAATGGGAATCTCTATGGTCAATGCCAAAGGGGCTGACAGCTGGCCAATTAGTACGGCTTCATTCATTTTGATGTACAAAGAGCCGGTTGATAAAGCTGCATCTGCCGAGGCATTGAAATTCTTCGATTGGGCATTCAAGAATGGCAAGAAAATGGCAGAAGATCTCGACTATGTTCCCTTGCCTGATAAATTGACAGACCAGATCCGTAGTCGGGTTTTTTCACAAATTCAAAAATAACGCGATATGAACTCCATAAATCTGTCGGCTGGTTTATCTTTCGACAGATTTTTTAGTTGTTTGGGAGATCTGCATGTATTCGCCTAGTTCTGAGATGGCAAATCGTCAATTGGTTAGTAATGACATGGTGTCTACAGCCAAAAGACAGCGCGTGCAGGACTTCTTTTTTCATCGTGTGACCCAAGCTTTCTCGCTCCTAGTGCTTGCTGCGCTGTTGGGAATCATTATTTCTCTTTTTGTCAACGCATGGCCCACATTCCAAAAATTCGGATTCCAGTTTATTTGGCGTATCGAATGGGACATCATTAACCAAGAATTTGGGGCAGCCATTGCGATTGTGGGAACAATTGCAAGCGCCATGGTTGCCATGTTGTTGGCTGTGCCATTGGCATTTGGTATTGCAGTCTTCCTCACAGAGACTTGTCCAGTCTGGTTACGCAGACCGCTAGGTACATCGATTGAACTGCTCGCTGCCGTACCGTCAATTATTTATGGAATGTTTGGCTTGTTTATATTTGCACCGTTGTTTGCAGATTACATCCAAATGCCACTCAAACAATTACTAGGAGGGATGCCAATCGTAGGTGCATTATTTGGAGGCGCCACCAACGGCATGGGGATATTGGCTGCGGGTATTGTGTTGGCATTTATGGTGTTGCCATTTGTGGCGGCGGTCATGCGCGATGTGTTTGAGATCACACCTCCCATCTTGCGCGAATCTGCCTATGGATTGGGATGCACTACTTGGGAAGTTGTCAGGCAAGTGGTGTTGCCCTACACCCAGAGGGGTGTGATTGGAGGCGTGATGCTAGGACTCGGACGTGCATTGGGTGAGACCATGGCCGTGACTTTTGTGATTGGCAATGCCAACCGAATGCCCACCTCCTTGTTCTCTCCTGGAACATCGATTGCCTCGGTTTTAGCCAATGAATTTGGGGAAGCAGAGGGGCTACATTTCTCCACACTATTTGCACTTGGGTTTTTACTTTTTGTGATTACCTTTTTGGTGTTAGCCGCAGCAAAAACGCTGGTTATCCGTGCTGAAAAAGCCAAAGGCTTTTGAAAGAATCCTATGCAAATCGATATGCAACTTTATAGAAAGAGACGTATTGCTAGTCGAATTGGCCTAGCCTTATCGATGTCTGCCATGGCAGTTGGTCTGTCGGTATTGATATGGATTTTGTATGTACTTTTTTTGAATGGCTTGTCTGCCCTAGATTTAAAACTATTGACCCAAGACACTCCAGCCCCAGGCACCGATGGGGGAGGCCTACGCAATGCCATTGTGGGCAGCTTGATGATTGTTTCTTTAACGGTTTTAGTTTCTACACCCATAGGGATTTTGGCTGGAATTTATTTGTCGGAGTTTGGTGATGAAAGCAAGACGGCAGAACTTACGCGTTTTGTGACGGACATCATGCTCTCAGCCCCTTCCATTGTTTTGGGATTATTTGTATACGCTATCGCTGTGGCCACAGTGGGTAACTTTTCTGGTTACGCGGGCAGCCTAGCCTTGTCTTTGATTGCGATACCAGTGGTCATGCGAACAACAGAAAATATGTTGCGCTTGGTGCCAGGAAGTTTGCGTGAGGCTGCTTTTGCATTAGGCGCGCCTCGTTGGAAAGTCTCCACCATGGTCACTCTGCGTGCAGCCAAAAGTGGTGTCATGACGGGTATTTTGTTGGCTGTAGCGCGTATCAGTGGAGAAACAGCGCCACTTCTCTTCACCGCATTGAACAATCAATTCTTTAGTACCAATATGGGCGCACCTATGGCGAATTTGCCTGTCGTCATTTTCCAGTTTGCGATGAGTCCTTATGACAATTGGGTACGTTTAGCTTGGGCCGGTGCTTTGCTCATCACCATGGCTGTATTGCTTCTCAATATCTTGGCACGGGTTGTTTTTAGAGATTCAGTGAAGTAGCACACAAAAGCAAATATTAATAAGAAATTGGAATGACGATGAATCTACAACCAGCCATCAAGAATGCCATAGAGGTTAAAAACCTGAACTTTTTTTATGGAAAATTTCAAGGCCTCAAAAATATCTCTTTAAATATTGCAGAGCGCAAGGTCACTGCATTTATTGGACCTTCTGGTTGCGGAAAGTCAACCTTGTTGCGCACACTTAACCGCATGTACAGCCTCTATCCAGGCCAGCGTGCGGAAGGTGAAATCAATTTATATGGAAAAAATATTTTAGATAAAGACCAAGATCTGAATTTACTGAGAGCAAGGGTTGGCATGGTTTTTCAAAAACCTACGCCTTTTCCGATGTCTATTTATGAAAACATTGCATTTGGTGTGCGCTTGTATGAGAGCCTAAGCGAAAGTGATATGGATGACCGCGTTGAATGGGCGCTGTCAAAGGCGGCGCTTTGGACTGAAGTCAAAGATAAGTTAGGCCAAAGTGGACTTTCACTGTCTGGCGGACAGCAGCAGCGTTTATGTATTGCGCGAAGCGTTGCAGTTAAACCATCTGTTTTGTTGTTAGATGAACCTACCTCTGCGCTCGATCCTATCTCTACTGGAAAAGTAGAGGAACTTGTCAATGAATTGAAGTCAGATTACACGATAGCCATTGTCACGCACAACATGCAACAGGCTGCTCGCGTCAGTGACTTCACCGCTTATATGTATTTGGGTGAACTGATTGAGTTTGGTGAAACAGAACAAATTTTCTTCAAGCCCACTAAAACCGCTACAGAAGACTACATCACTGGCCGCTTTGGCTAAACCTAGAGAGATCGACATGCCTGACAAACACTTATCTTCACAATTCGATGCTGAACTTAATCAAATTTCAACCAATGTGATGGAGATTGGAGGATTGGTTGAATCGCAAATCCGACAAGCTATCTTTGCTCTCTCTCACTTTAATGTTGAAGTAGCGGATGACGTCATCGCTACGGAAAACCGAGTCAACACATTAGAAGTTGAAATTGACCGTGAAATCACCTCCGTGATCAGTCGACGCCAACCCACTGCCCGTGACTTACGCTTGCTGGTCGCCATGTCAAAAACAACGGCAAATTTAGAAAGAGTAGGTGATGAGGCTACCAAAATCGCTCGTATGGTCAAGTCCATCATTGACGGTGTTGCACCAAGAGCGCTACCCTCTTCTGACTTGCGTGTTTGCGGCGAACTAGCTACTGGCTTGCTTCACAAAGCCCTAGACTCATTTGCTCGGCTAGATGTGCCCAGTGCAGTTGCTATTCTCCGAGAAGACGATTTGATTGATCAAGAATTCGATGGTTTTGTTCGCAAACTCATCACGTACATGATGGAAGATCCTCGCACTATCTCTGCCAGCCTAGACCTTCTATTCATAGCCAAAGCGATCGAACGTATTGGCGACCACTCAAAGAACATTGCAGAATTTATTATTTACATTGTGAAAGGTGAGGACGTTCGCCATACGCCTCTCGCAGATATTGAAGCTGCTATGAACACAAGCAATTAAATACCAGAGATGAACATTCCACGCGTATTGGTTGTTGAAGATGAGATGGCGATTGCTGAACTCATTGCCGTTAATTTGCGTCACCATGGTATGTTGGCAGTTCTTGCAGAAGATGGGGATGCAGCACAAACAGCCATAGATGATGTCCTACCCGACGTTATCTTGCTAGATTGGATGCTCCCAGGACAAAGTGGCTTGGTTTTAGCCAGACGTTGGCGCGCTGACCCTCGTACCAAGCGCATACCTATTTTGATGCTAACGGCCCGGGGCGACGAGCCAGATAAAGTGGCGGGTTTAGATGCGGGGGCAGACGACTACATCACCAAACCCTTTTCCACCCAAGAACTTCTGGCACGTATCCGCGCAGTGCTGAGACGGCGCGCCCCTGAGCAAGCCAGCGATGTGGTTCGCATCGGCGAATTGCAATTAGATGGGTCTACCCATCGTGTGACTTTTCAAGATACTCCCTTGAAAATGGGCCCAACAGAATTTAAATTGCTCAACTATTTGATGCATCACGCTGAACGGGTACATACCCGTAGCCAACTGCTAGACCGCGTATGGGGTGACCATGTGTTTATTGAGGAACGAACGGTGGACGTTCATGTCAAACGTTTACGTGAAGCACTTGGTATTGCGGGCGTTATGGTGGAAACCGTGCGTGGGGTTGGCTACAGGCTCACAGCAACTGTGACACCTCAGGCCTGAGGTTTCCAGTGTTTGGGCGACTCATCAGTCTTTTAGCCTTACTTTTTATCGGGGCAACGCTTGGGTATTTTTGGGCGCAATCGCAAGAGTTGTATGCGATGTTTTATCTTGTGATAGGAAGCCTTGTTGGTGCCATGCTTTGGTGGTTATGGGACGCCATGCGCGGAATGCGTGTTGTTTCTTGGTTGCGCTCAGGCAATTTAGAAAATATCCCCAATACTTTTGGTTTGTGGGGGGCAGTAGTTGATAGAACACGAAGGTTACTGAAAGAGCGTGAGCAAACCATTTTGAAAAGCGAACAACGCTTGAAAGATTTTCTCTCAGCGATTCAAGCTTCACCTAATGGCGTCATACTTTTAGATGAAAAATTTCAAATCGAATGGTGTAACCAAACGGCTGCATTTCAATTGGGGATTGAACCAGAGCGTGATTTGGCACAACGCATTGGTAATTTAGTAAGAGACCCGATATTTACTGCCTATATGGCATCTTCCAATCTATCGGAGCCAATTGTGATCGAAGGTAGAGGAGGGACCCCAAATGTTCCTCTACGTATCTCCATACAACGTCATCCTTATGGCGAAGGCAAGCAACTCTTACTGACGCGTGACGTGACTGTGGTCGAGCAAGCAGAAGCCATGCGGCGTGATTTCGTTGCCAATGTATCGCACGAAATTCGCACGCCATTGACGGTATTAGCAGGCTTTGTCGAAACAATGCAGACTTTAAAGCTAAGTCCACAAGAACAGGAAAATTACTTAGCGCTTATGGCTACCCAGTCGCAACGTATGCAAAGCTTAGTGGACGATTTGCTCACTTTATCGCGCCTTGAAGGCAGTCCAATCCCGAGTTTTAACAGTCATATCGTCCTGTCACAGTTGATGGATGTATGCCAAAGTGAAGCGCAACAGCTCTCACAGATGTTGTTTCAAGACAAGATTTCACAAGTCATTGTGTTTGAGACTGATCCTGACATCAAAAACGTTCTTCTCCTGGGTGAACCACGAGAATTGCAGAGTGCGCTCTCAAATTTAGTGAGCAATGCCGTGCGCTATACCCCGCAAGGGGGCCGTATCGATGTGCATGCATTCGTGTCAGCTGATGGAAATTTAAATTTACAAGTCAAAGATACTGGCGCAGGTATACCGCCCGAGCATTTACCAAGGCTCACAGAGCGGTTTTATCGAGTAGATAGAAGTCGTTCGCGGGAATCTGGTGGTACGGGTTTGGGGTTGGCGATTGTCAAACACGTCATGCAGCGCCATGGCGGACACCTGCAAATCACCAGCGTTGCAGGACAAGGGTCAACTTTTAATTTGGTATTCCCACCAACACGCTTTAAGCAAGAAGTGTGAAATTAGTAAATCTTGCGATACGTGCGAATCCAAAGAACTGGAAATAGCGCTAAAACAGTCAATACCAATGCAATTGTGCTGGTTTGCCAAAAAGCGATGGGTGAGTTTGCTTGCAGCCAAGGAAAACCTTCAAACTGCAAAAATCCGTAAGCCACGGCATAACCACCAGCTAAGCCGATTCCCCATAGGGTCACCGCGTAAGTAAGTAACGGAAATAAAGTGATGCGGTAACTGCGAAGGGCAAAGACACAAAATACTTGGAGTGCATCTGCAATCTGATAAGACGCTAGCCAAATAAATAGATCGTCTGCTAACTCTGCTACGGCAGGAGATTGGGTATAAAAAAATACAATTTCTTTTTTAAACAAAATCAAAAACAGACTCAAGAGTGAGCCAAACACTAAAACTAAGACCAAGCCATCTCGTAACGATTTTCTGGCACGTTGAAATTGATTAGCCCCTAGCCAATAACTCACCCGTGCACAAGCAGCAATAGAGAGAGAAAGTGGAACCATATATAGCAAAGCCGCCATAGATGCTGTGATCTGGTGGCTAGCGGAGGCAACCACACCCAGTCGCGCAATAAACAAAGCCATCAAGGTGAATGATGTGACTTCCACACCAATCGCGAGTCCGCTTGGAATGCCTAATCGCAAAAACTGACCAAGAACGCGAAAGTCAGGTGCCTCAATACGGCGAAAAAAATCATAAGGCTGGTAGTAGGCTTGCGTCTTTAGCAGGAAAACAGCAAAACCTACCATGGCGATGTTGACTATTAGGGTTGCCCATGCGCAACCTACCAATCCAAGTGGGCTAAAAACGCCAGGCACGCCTAAGACCAAGAGAATCGATAAAGGTATCTTGCAAGCCAAGCCAGCAACCTGCACGATGGTGACCGCACGTGGCCTTCCTAAACTTTGATTCAAAGTGCCAAACAATCTAAATAATAGGGATGCTGGCAAACCAAAAGCCACGATTAACAAATATTCCAGCACCTCATACTGCAAATGCGCTGGAACTTGTGCCCACTCCAGCAATATATTGGGGTGTAGCAAGACGACCATCCCGATGGAAGATGTGAGAAGCACAATGTAGAGCGCTTGCCGGACGGATTGACCGATGGCAGCGTATTTTTTTGCGCCTTGTAATTCCGCCCAAATGGGGAGCAGAGCTTGCACAATGCCCATCAGCGCAACATGAACAGAAATATAGGTAGCAGATCCAACGGACAGGGAGGCTAGAGCCGTATCTGCATAGCGCGCGGCGACGATGGTGTCAGTCACTCCAAATGCCATGACAGCCAATTGACCAACCAAAATGGTACCTGCGTGGCGCAGGATATGCGCGCGTTCAGTCATTGGTGTTTATGAAGGACGACGCACGTAAAGAGTAACGTCCTCGTTTTTGTTTGCTGGACGTTTGATGGTCTCTACCCGCTTCCACTCGTTGACGCGGGCGACTTGTGATAGTTCTGGACGAGAGTCGTTGTCTACCAATAACCAACGGCATGCTGCATGTTGCGGAGATTGCGCATCATCCAAGGGCTTGATTTCAAAACCGCCGTGGTAGTGAAACGCAGTCATTTGTCCAACATTGAGCCCATAGGTCATTAAGCAACCTGGCGGTTCGCCATCGGAAGTTTTCATGGTGCGTTGAATTTGTTGCACCCACGGCACATAACTTCTTGCATAGTCAAGCAGGGGTAACCACAGACTCATGAGTAGCAGCCAACACAAAGCCGCACCCCCAGATGGCAAAACCAAACTCTTCCACAAGGCTTGACGATGTCTGCCAACACGCCATTTCACCAACCAAGCCCAAAGAATGGTGGCGACCAAGGCAAAGACAAAAGCAATGCCGCTAAAGGAGGGGATAAAACCGGGTGCTAATCGCACCACATTGGCGGCAGGTTGAGGGGGCCAACCAGTTTGCATGGCAATCCAAACGACCCAAATAATAAATGCACAACCTGTAAAAAAAATAAGCGTGAACCAATCTATGAAGGCAGAAAAGCTACGCCTAAATGTGGGGAGTGCAAATGCAGCAAGTGTCGCCATGGGTGGAAGTGCCAATATCAGCGTTTGGTCTTCGGTGCGTGTCATCAGCGCTACACCTATGCTCAGAGCCATCAACCATAAAGGCAGAACTAAATGTCGGCTCCAGTTTCTAGATAACCATTGACGGCGCCACTGCCATAGCGTCCAAATTACCAAAGGCCAAGCTGGCCACATAAACCAAACCAGCAAATCAATTAAGCCACGCCAACTTTGCCAATTTCTCTCAAGATTAGCTAGGCGCCAGTGAAATAAATTGAAATGACTGGCAACTATTGCAATACCAATCGCAATGACCAACAACCCGCTTGCATAGAGACGCATGCGTAAACGGTTTTGGTTTTCTGGGTCAAAAAATACGATGGCAGAGATTCCTGAGGCTAACAAAATAGACAGGGTAGGTGCGCCACTCAAACTCAAGCCTACTAAGGCAACGACCAAAGCAATCATGCTTTTGATGGGGTGGTAGGGTAGGGCTGATGCACCAAAAAAAGCAAATCCAAAAAAGGACAATTGCATCAGCATGGGAGTTGCTTCATGTGACAGCAATGCCAAGCCCAGGCACGCTATCAATGCAAGCGTCGCGCTATCTGCAATTGTTCTTGCATAGTCTTTGGGTTTGGCTTCACCGCCAAAAGCAAAGGCGACAGGTTGTGCGCGTGCGCCTAGTCCGAGGTAATAAGCGGCTTGCCAAGTTGACAGTAGTGCCAATGCCAGCATCAAAGCAAAAGGAATACGCGCAGCTGAACCTGCTGACAGCCAATTAGGCGCGATTCCGATAGCCCAAGCACCCATCCAATAAGCAAGAGGGGCATCTAAGGTCAAAGTTTGACCCCAAACAGTCGGGTTTAACCAATCGCTTTGTCCTTGTGCCAATGCCAACATTTGGCCAAATATTTGTAGCTCTTCGCCTTTCCATGGTTCTCTTCCAACCAATCCAGGCAGTAAATACGCCAAGCAAAACATCCAAAGCGCTATGCGCGGCAAGGGCCGAACAGCGTCTTGAGCAACGATGGCTGGCGTAGGGTCGTGTGATAGAGACAAAGTGGAGAGCTGATAAAAACTAGGTGCTTAAAACAAAAAAGGCAGCACCGAAAACGGGCTGCCCTTTGAGTGAGAAGGCGAGGGGCTTACTTGGCAGCCGTTTTGCTGTATTTGTTACGGAAGCGCTCGACGCGTCCACCCATGTTGTCCACAGACTTTTGGGTACCTGTGTAGAAGGGGTGCGACTCACTGGTGGTGTCCAATTTGTAGAGGGGTAACTCGCGACCATCGTCCATTTTGATGGTTTCTTTCGTATTGGCGCATGAGCGTGTAACAAACTTAAAACCATTGGACATGTCCACAAAGCAAACTTCGCGGTAGTCTGGGTGAATTCCTTCTTTCATGATCTGATCCTTTTCAACTGCGCTAGCCACACCAGACGATTCCGATGCACTTGGCCACAAAACCCGTCATTATGCCACAAATACGACTTTTTACTGAAGAACGCCCAGCGCAAACCAGAGGCTAAAGCCGCCCAAGACGGTAGACAAGGTCACCAAGCCCGCCACCAACGATCCGTCATAACCCATCCGATTGGCCAATACATAGCAACTAGATGCCGTCGGTAGGGCAGAAAATGCCATCAAAACAGTGGTTTGTAGGGCATCTAAGCCAAGCACATCAGCCAGGATCCAAGCCAAGATGGGTGTAATTAAGTGGCGAATGAGTAGCACGGAAGTGCCCAACACCTTGGCTTTTTGCAAACTCCCTAATTCCATACCTGCCCCTACCACCATCAAACCTATGCTGACAGAGGAAGACCCAACGCGTTGCAGAGTAGGTGCCGCCCATTCGGGGATTTGCAGGCCAACTAAATTTGCAAATAGGCCAGATACGGTTGCCAATATGAGGGGATTACGAATCACTTCAGCCAAAAATCCTTTTTCGCCGTGCTTGGCCATCGGCCAGACGGATGCAATGTTGTAGATCGGGATGCATACGCCAATCAATACCGCCATCAAGACTAGGGCTGGCGGCCCGCCCAACCTATCCGAGATGGCGAGTGCGATGTAAGAATTGAATCGAAATGCAATTTGCGTACAACAAGCATGCATTCGTTTGTCAATGTGGCGTCCAACAATTGGCAGGTAAGGCAAGGCATACGCCATCGCTATGCCGAACATGCCCATTAACAAGCCTGCTTCAAGAAAAGACGTCAGAGTCTGGATGTTGAGATTGGTGCGCGCAATGGTGGTGAAGAGTAAAACAGGAAATAAAAAGTAATACACCAAGATTTCAACTTGCGACCAAATCGTTTTGTTGAGTGCGGTAAAGCGACAAAGCAAGTAACCACACAAGATAAGCGAAAAATCAGGGGCGAGAAGAGGTAAATAATCCATGAACAGAGAATACCTCGACTTTGGATGTCATCCTGATGCGTTTACATTTATGTTTTGTAGCGCACACCAAGCGTAGTTTTGATGAAGGAGTTTAGAAATGACTAGCCGTTTCATATTGCCACTTATTTTTAGCGTAGCCAACACGGTGGCGATTGCTCAGAGTTACCCAAGCAAACCCATTCAGTTACAAGTACCTTTTGCGCCTGGCGGCACCACAGATATCATCGCGCGCACCATTGCAGAACCATTGAGCAAAGCCCTTGGCCAAAGTGTGGTGGTGGTGAACAAAGCCGGTGGTGGTGGCGTTGTAGGTGCCAACGAGACAGCCAAAGCCGCACCTGATGGGTATTCATTGGGAATTGCCACTGTCTCCACCACGGCGGCTAATCCTGCGATCAACACCAAAATACCCTACAGCCCTATTACTGACTTTTCTCCCATCATCAACATCGCAGCGACACCGAACATCATTGCGGTGCACCCCTCGTTTCCTGCCAAAGATTACAAAGCTTTTTTAGCAGAAGTGAAACGCTCACCTGGGCGTTACTCCTATTCGTCATCCGGTACGGGCGGTATTGGTCACTTGCAAATGGAGTTGTACAAAAGCCTGAGTGCAACATTTATCACCCATATTCCCTACCGTGGGGCTGGTCCAGCATTGAACGACACGGTTGCGGGCCAAGTTCCTATGATTTTTGACAACCTGCCTTCTGCCTTGCCTTTCATCAAAGATAACCGTTTGGTTCCCATTGTGGTGGCGGCACCGCAACGTTTGTCTGTTCTACCCAATGTGCCTACCTTTAAAGAAATTGGCTTAGAGCCAGTCAATCGTATGGCTTACTACGGTATCTATGGACCAAAAGGCTTACCCAAAGAGGTGATTGATAAGGTCAATGCTGGCGTACGCAAGGCCTTAGAAGATCCTGCGGTGCGCAAGCGTATCGAAGATACAGGCTCTCTCATCATCGCCAATACGCCCGAGCAATTTGCCGCGCAAATCAAAGCCGAATTCGAGGTTTATAAAAAAGTGGTGGCTGAGCAAAATCTCACGCTCGATTAAAACCACCTTTCAGTCACCGTGCCCGCTTCGACAGCTTGCGATCCCAGCATCGATATGTTTATCGATGCACTGTGGTTAGAAGAAGGCTTAGCGAAAAATACCTTAGCAGCATACCGTCGAGACCTAGAACTTTTCGATGCTTGGCTACCGCACCAAGATGGTGATTTAGCTGGCTTGCAAGGGGGAGGGTTGTTACACGCTAAAGAAGCTGACTTACACGCATACTTTGCCAGTCGCCACGCATCTACCAAAGCGACATCCGCTAATCGCCGATTAACTGTGTTGAAGCGGTTTTACCGCTGGGCATTGCGTGAACGCATGCGTGTTGACGACCCCACGCTCAAGATGTTGGCAGCTAAGCAGGCGATTCGGGTGCCTAAAACCTTGACGGAGACGCAAATTGAAAATTTGCTTCTAGCACCTGACGTCGAAACACCATTAGGTGTGCGAGATCGCACCATGTTGGAATTGATGTATGCCAGCGGCCTTCGGGTAAGCGAGTTGGTTAATCTCAAAGTCTTCCATGTCAGTCTTCATGAGGGCGTGCTGCGTGTCATGGGTAAGGGCAGTAAAGAGCGCTTGGTGCCCTTTGGTCAAGTCGCTGCGCAGTGGTTAGAGCAGTATTTAAACCAATCGCGCCCTGCCTTATTGGGTCAACTTCAAAGTGAAGATTTATTTGTCACGGTACGCGGTAAGCATGCTGGAGACGCGATGACGCGTGTGATGTTTTGGCAATTGGTCAAGCGTTACGCGCTGATGGCTGACATCAAAGTGCCTATTTCACCGCATACTCTGCGGCACGCTTTTGCCACGCATTTGCTCAACCATGGCGCTGATTTACGTGCCGTTCAAATGTTGTTGGGACATGCAGATATCTCTACCACGACGATCTACACCCACATTGCGCGTGAGAGACTTAAAACACTGCATGGCATGCATCATCCACGTGGTTGAATCTTCTCCATGAAACTCAACTTGATGCGGCCATTACCCCAATAAATAGCTAAGCTCGACCTCGGTGAAGCCAGCGCGTAGGCGCGCTTCTTGATTAAACGGCGGTTTGTGTTTGGGCGCATCGTAACGTTGAACCAATTCTGCGTACAAGGCTACGGGGTCTAAAGCGCGCTGATCACATAACCATCGGTACCAATGATTGCCTATCGCAACATGTCCGACTTCATCACGCAAGATGATGTCCAAAATTTCAACTGCACGCTTAGCAGCAGGAGTTGCTACTTTAATAAGTTTGGCTTGAATCAGAGGCGTTGCATCTAATCCGCGTGCCTCTAGTGTGCGTGGCACCAATGCCATGCGGGCGATGACATCTTCAGACGTTCTCTCACACATTTGCCATAAACCATCATGGGCATCAAAATCACCGTAGGCATAGCCCAAACTTTTGAGATGGGTGTGCAGCAATTCAAAATGCTGTGACTCTTCATACGCCACACGTAACCAATCGGTGTAATACCTATCTGGCATGCCGTGAAAACGCCAAACGGCATCCAAGGCCAAATTGATGGCATTGAATTCAATATGACACACCGCATGCAGAAGCGATGCAAGACCTTCAGGCGTGAAAGGTGTTCTGCTAGGAACTTGCATGGGAGGAATGAGACGAGGAAGAGTGGGTCGTCCAGGCAGTGTGGCCTGATGCGGCAGTTGAAGCAACTCGGCTGGACAAATTGCCATCTCGTGATGACTCTCCCACAGCGATTGCACGGATGTGACTTTGTGTGTGGGGTCTGCAATACACAATGCAGTGAGAGAGGCTTGGCGTATGTGCATCTCTACAATTGTAGGTAGACAACATCACAACCAAAGGCAGGAGATTGGCATGGCCGTTTTACAACTAGACACCCATATTCCCAAGATCGACGATACCGCATGGGTCGCAGACAACGCGCAGGTGATTGGTGAGGTGGAAATGGCGCCGCATTCGAGCGTTTGGTTTTCTAGCGTTGTACGGGGTGATTCAGGAAAAATCACGATTGGCGAAGGTAGCAATATCCAAGACGGCAGTGTGCTCCATGTCGACATTGGCTTGCCGCTTACGATTGGTAAACATGTGACTGTGGGGCATATGGTGCAGTTGCACGGATGCACGATTGGTGATGAAACCTTGATTGGGATAGGTGCCATTGTGTTGAATGGCGCCAAGATTGGAAAAAACTGTTTAGTAGGCGCTGGTGCTCTGGTGACCGAGGGCAAAGAATTTCCTGACGGTTCCATGATCATAGGAAGTCCCGCCAAAGTGGTCCGTGAATTAACGCCTGAGCAAATAGAGGGCGTGCGTAAAAGTGCCAAAAACTACGTGGCAAATGCCCAGCGCTATAAATCGGGATTAAAGAAACTATCCTGATGTCGCAGTTGCATAAATTTTTATTCGAAGGCATGCCAGTTCGAGGCATGTTGGTGCAACTCACAGACGTTTGGCAAGAAATCTTAAAACGCCGTGCTACCAACCTAGAAACAGGTGCTTATCCCGAGCCTGTGCGCCATTTATTGGGCGAAATGACGGCTGCAGCGGTTTTGATGCAATCCAATATCAAGTTCAATGGTGCGTTGGTCATGCAAATATTTGGCGATGGCCCCTTGAAGTTGGCAGTCGTGGAAGTGCAACCCGATTTGAGTGTTCGTGCCACAGCAAAAGTGGTGGGAAATATAGATGGGGCGCAGACCTTGTCAACCATGGTCAATGTGAACAACGCTGGGCGGTGCGCCATCACATTAGACCCGCTCACCAAATTACCGGGCCAGCAACCTTACCAAGGCGTGGTGCCGCTCTTTGATGACCATCGCAACAAGATCGATCGGTTCAGCGATGTACTGCAGCACTATATGTTGCAAAGCGAGCAACTCGATACCACCTTGGTCTTGGCGGCTGACGATACATCTGCTGCTGGCTTATTGATCCAACGATTGCCTATTAAAGGTGAAGGCAATTTGGCGGCAAAAGCCACCATGGCAGATGAGGACGAAATTGGTCGCAACGAAGACTACAACCGCATTTCCATTTTGGCGGCTAGTTTGAAAAGTGAAGAGTTGTTGCAGCTAGACGCCAATACGATTTTGCGAAGACTTTTTTGGGAAGAAAAACTACTTCGCCTAGAGTCCATGACGCCAAGATTTGCCTGCTCCTGTAGCCGTGACCGCGTCAGCAATATGATCCGTAGCTTGGGAGCGGATGAGGTAGAAAGTATTTTGTCTGAGCGCAAAGACGTGGAAGTGGGTTGCGACTTTTGCGGGCAGCAATATAAATTTGACGCTGTGGATGCGGCACAAATATTTACCAGTGTCGACAAGCAAGTGCCTGGTAGCTCAGCAATTCAATAAATTAGGGTGTTTGAGAAACCAGTTGGGTGAACAACCGGTGCTCACACTGTCCGTCGCCACATTTTTCGCACAGGCCAGTCCATCGTGCAGGAAGATCGAGACGACGTAAGGTGCTTGCCCACTGCGGCATATGGTTGGCTAAGCAAAACAATGCATTTTGTAACCGTTGTGGGCCTTGGCCATACACCACTTGGAACGCGATACCTTGCCTAAGTAAGCTGGTGCGAACCTCTTGGTCTTGATTGGATTGCGCCTCTTTCGATGACGCCAGATCAAGCCCACATAGCAAAACAATGTCTTTGGGCTCTATCGCTGGAATGTCAGGGCTCTCGACAACTTCTATTTGAATATGGTGTGTTTGTAAGAACTTTTTCAGTGCTAGGGAAAGTTCTGTTTTACCCGTCATGGGTGCGCCAAGGATGGCGACCTTCATAAGTCGAGCCTGTTATTTTTGATCTGCAACAGAAGGTTGCGTTGGTGCATAGACTCAGAAATTAACGCGCGATTTGCACAAATATTTCATTGGGTTTGACCATGCCAATCTCTGCTCTGGCACGTTCTTCCACCATTTCTAGGCCATCTTTTAAATCATGAAGTTCTGCGCTTAAACGCTCATTGGCAAGTTGCGCTGACGCATTGTTTTGTTTTTGTTCTTTGAGTTGTTGGCGTAGTCGCATCACATCGGGCAAACTTCCACGACCAAACCACAATTGGCCTTGCAGCACCAGCAAGAGTGCAATCAAGACCATGTGGATAGGACGCAGGACAGATAGCATGTACGCAGTGAAAGTGGCTGGGCCAGAAGTTTAAGGCGATTTAGCCTTTGAGGTTGTAGAAAGCTGAACGACCAGGATAGACCGCTACATCGCCCAAGTCTTCCTCAATACGCAAAAGTTGGTTGTATTTCGCCATGCGGTCTGAACGGCTCATCGAGCCTGTTTTGATTTGACCAGCGTTCAAGCCCACCGCAATATCCGCAATGGTCGAATCTTCGGTTTCGCCAGAGCGATGGCTGATCACGGCGGTGTAACCCGCACGTTTGGCCATCTCAATGGCTGCAAAGGTTTCAGTCAAAGTGCCAATTTGGTTGATCTTGATAAGGATGGAGTTGGCAATTCCTTTGTCAATTCCTTCTTTGAAGATAGTGGTATTCGTCACAAACAAGTCGTCACCCACGATTTGCACTTTTTTCGCCAAGCGGTCTGTCAGAACTTTCCATCCGTCCCAATCGCCTTCCGCCATGGCGTCTTCAATGCTGATGATGGGATATTTGTCGCACCATGTTGCCAACATATCGGTCCATTGTTGGGCAGTCAGTTGCAAGCCTTCGCCTGCCAAATGGTATTTACC
>CAYFLF010000020.1:12863-16999 GCA_964343725.1 uncultured Bordetella sp. | reverse complement strand
CGCGAAATCCTTGCGTAGTGACAAGCAAGGTGGGTTCACCTTTGCGCTCTAGCAATGCATTGGTTGCAACGGTTGTCCCCATCTTCACGCACTCCACAAGCGCGGCTGTGATGGGTGCGTTTGGAGCCAGGCCTAATAAATGGCGAATGCCTGCCACCGCAGCATCTTGGTAATGCTCTGGGTTATCGCTGAGTAATTTATGGGTAACTAATTGACCATCTGGTCGTTTGGCCACGATATCGGTGAAGGTGCCGCCTCTATCTATCCAAAACGCCCATTTTTTTTCACCCACACCTGCACCCATAGATTAAAAAATTACTTGGTGCTAGCTCGGCAATCAGCACCTTTGAATTCAAACGTGACCACCTTGCCTTTTTGAACCTCGAAGGTGGTCTGGCAATAGCTCCAAAAGGTCAGGGAGGGAATCCAGCCGTTTGCTCCGCCAAAGATAGAAGTTCCAGCCACTGTGCTTTGAGAATCTGAATTGATACCAGGGGAGGACACTTCGCCAGAGGTGTTGTAGACCAAATATGTGAATCCATCTACTTCATAAGTCTTTACGGGTTTACCCCATTTAGCGACTAAGGCTGATTCATCCTCTCCCACCCAAACATTCAAAGCTTTTTGGTAATTCGCGGATGTGGCACAGCCAGATAAAACTAACAGCGCAAATACGAGGGTAGAGAGCTTATTCATGGGTATTCCGTTTCTGGGAGTCAATTCTCTGGCAGGAAGATAACTGCGGTCATTTAGACCATTGTATGGATTTCAAAAGCGCCCGAAATACTGGCTATAGTTCAACTTTTGGCACGCAAAGCCCACACTTTTGGGTCTTATCTGTTCAGGAGTTCACATGCAACGTCGATTTTTTTCAATCTCAGCCTTAGCCCTATCACTTTTTGCAGGCACCACTTTTGCCCAAACCAAATGGGACTTACCCGCTGCCTACGCTGCCACCAACTTTCATTCAGAAAACTTGATCCAGTTCGCGAAAGATGTTGACGCTGCCACGGCTGGCAAACTCAAAATTACCGTACACGCCAATGCCTCGCTTTTTAAAGCCAATGAGATCAAACGCGCAGTCCAAGGCGGTCAAGCCCAAATTGGCGAAGTGTTGCTGGTGAACTTCGAAAACGAAAATCCAGTTTATGGTGCAGACGGCATTCCATTTTTAGCGACCAGCTATGCGGACTCCAAGCGTTTGTACGACGCACAAAAACCCGTCCTTGAAAAATTACTAGCAGCCCAAGGCATGAAGTTATTGTTTGCAGTAGCTTGGCCATCACAAGGTATCTACACCAAGAGGGAAATCAATTCCGTCGCGGATTTGCGCGGCATCAAATGGCGCGCATACAGTCCTGCGACCGCCAAAATCGCTGAACTCATTGGCGCCCAACCCGTCACTATTCAGGCCGCAGAACTCTCGCAAGCTTTGGCTACTGGTGTCATTGAGAGTTACATGAGTTCAGGCTCAACTGGGTTTGATACCAAAACCTATGAAAGCTTGAAGTATTTCTATGACACCCAAGCCTGGTTACCCAAGAACGCGGTGATTGTGAATAAAAAGGCATTTGATGCGCTGGACGCCGCCACACAGTCTGCCTTGCTCAAAAGTGCTACAGAAGCAGAAACACGCGGTTGGAAAGTCAGCGCAGAAAAAGACGGTTTCTATAAAAAAGCCTTGGCTGAAAAAGGCATGCAAATTGTTACCCCATCACCCAAACTCATGTCTGACATGAGACAAGTCGGTGCCATCATGCTGGCTGACTGGCAAAAACGCGCTGGCGCCGATGGCGAAGCCATCATCACCGCTTTCAATCAATCTGCTAAACCTGCTCCCAAAGCGAAAAAATAATGCGCCGATTTTTAGATCGGCTGTATTACGCGTCTGGTGCTTTGGGCGCACTTTTCATCTTGGCCTTATGCGCCTTGATGATTGCCCAAAGCATATTGCGGGAGTTTGGGGTTCGAACCGGAGCGATTAACGATGTCGTGGCATGGTTCTGTGCCGCTGCATCGTTTTTTAGTATGGCCCATGCGTTTAAACATGGCGACTTTGTGCGTGTGACTTTGCTTTTGGATAGTTTGACAGATGCATGGCGCAGACGTTTGGAGATTTCTGCTTTGCTTGTGGGCAATTTTGCAGTCGCTTATTTAGCTTGGTGGGCTTGTAAATTTACTTACGAGAGTTGGGAATTCAATGAAGTTGCACAAGGGCTGTTGCCCATGCCTTTGTGGATTCCACAATTAAGTTTTGCGCTGGGCTCAGTGCTTTTATGGATCGCCCTTCTTGACGAATTGATCTTGGTACTGCAAGGTCAAACGCCTACTTATGTTCGCGAAGTGCAAGAGCGTCATGCGCGTGGCGATTTTTCTTCTGACGTCTGATTTTTAGCCGGCAAGTTTTCCATGGATATTCTTTTCGTTGGTGGATTACTCCTGCTAATCATGATGGTGTTGCTATCGGGTGGCGTGTGGATCGCCATGACTTTGGCTATTTGCGGCTGGGTCGGCCAGGCATTTTTTACCAACACCCAACCAGGCAAAAACCTTTTTAGCGCTTTTTGGGAAAGCAATGCGAGTTGGGAACTTGCAGCACTGCCCTTGTTTATTTGGATGGGCGAAATTTTGTTTCGCACCAAACTCAGTGAAGAGATGTTTGAAGGCCTACGCCCCTGGTTGAACCGTGTGCCTGGTCGTTTGATGCACACCACCATCTTGGGTTGTGGAATTTTTGGCTCTGTCTCAGGCTCTTCTGCTGCCACCTGCGCAACCATCAGCAAAGTGGCTCTACCTGAACTGATGAAACGCGGGTACAGCGAAAAATTGGCATTGGGCTCATTGGCGACAGCAGGCACCTTAGGCATTTTGATTCCACCTTCTATCACCATGGTGGTTTATGCCGTGGCAGCTGATGCATCGATCATCCGTATTTTTCTCGCAGGATTCTTACCTGGGTTTTTATTGATGGCGCTATTTAGCGGGTACATCATGTGGTGGAGCTTGCGTCACCCAGACCAAGTTCCTGCAGCTGATCCACCCACTGATTTCTTGGAAAAGATAAAACTTTCACGCAATTTGATTCCTTGTGGTGCGTTGATTATTTTTGTTTGCTGGGTCTTGATCACCGGCTACGCCACTGCAACCGAATGTGCGGCATATGGCGTAGTGGGTGCATTGGCCTTAGCAGCATGGGGCGGAAGTTTGTCTTGGAAAAATTTTTGGGAAGGCTTGATGGGCACCACCCGCTCTAGTTGCATGATCATGTTCATCTTGGCTGGCGCTGCGTTTTTGACGAAGACCATGGCATTTACTGGGATCCCGCGTGAATTAGCGGAATGGGTCAATGCCATGCACTTAAGTCCAATTGCTTTGATCGCAGTTTTGACCGTGGTGTATTTGATTTTGGGTACCGCATTGGACGGCATCAGCATGATTGTGCTGACCAGTGCGGTCGTGTTACCTATGATTCAAAAAGCGGGCTTTGATTTAATTTGGTTTGGCATTTTTATTGTGTTGTTGGTTGAAATTGCTGAAGTCACACCCCCTGTCGGTTTTAATTTGTTTGTTTTGCAGAACATGACCGGTAAAGACAGCAACACCATTGCCCGTGCAGCGCTTCCATTTTTTGGTTGTTTGGTCGTCTGCATTGTGTTGATCACAGTTTTTCCACAAATCGTCACCTATCTGCCAGATGTGGTCATGGGTATTGACAAATGACCGCTGTACTGGCCATTTGTATAGGGGCGTGTGTCGGTGCATTGACGCGTTGGCAATTGAGTATTTGGCTCAACACACAAGAGGCCGTATTGCCTTGGGGAACACTCGCTGCCAATTTAATCGGCGGCTATTTGGTAGGGTGTTGCGTGGCGTTTTTTCAAGCCCAACCTGACCTTGATCCCGCTTGGCGCTTATTACTCGTCACGGGATTTTTAGGAGCTCTCACCACCTTCTCTAGCTTTTCTGCTGAAGTTGTGGCCATGTTGTCGCAAGGTCGTTTAGGTTTAGCCTTGGCAACCTCAGCCTTGCATTTGATCGGTTCGTTATTGATGACACTGGTAGGTTTGAAAACCGTCGCTTTATTTTTAGAGTAAGGTTGATAGCGAGGCTTATTGACTGGCTATCAATTTACTATC
>CAYFLF010000020.1:0-12763 GCA_964343725.1 uncultured Bordetella sp. | reverse complement strand
ATTTTTAGAGTAAGGTTGATAGCGAGGCTTATTGACTGGCTATCAATTTACTATCAATTTACTATCTATTGGCTATTTATTAGCATTAGGGAAAAACAAAACTTCCCCATTGATTTTGTAGGCAGCAATATTGGTTTGACCTGCAGGAGACACCACCCAGTCCACAAATTTTTGCGCTAAATCTGCTTTGACATGCGGGTGCTTTTGCGGATTGACCACGATCACCCCATATTGATTAAACAAGCGTTGGTCGCCCTCAACCAATATTTGCAAATCTTGTCTATTTTTAAAACTCAACCAAGTGCCACGGTCTGTTAAGACGTAGCCCCCAATAGAAGAGGCGATATTGAGCGCAGGCCCCATTCCGCATCCGCATTCTTTGTAGCCTGCGCCTTTGGCATCTAATCCTGCCAACTTCCAGTAACGCAATTCAGCAGCGTGGGTACCACTCTTGTCACCTCGGGATACAAAATTCGCTTGCGTGGTTGCTATTTTTTGTAAGGCTGCCAAGATATCTTTGCCACGCGTTTTCGCGGGATCACTCGCCGGACCTACCAGTACAAAGTCGTTGTACATCACTGGTAAACGCTTGACACCCCATCCATCAGCTACAAATTTTTCCTCTGCGACTTGGTCATGCACAAACAACACATCAGCGTCTCCGCGTCTTCCCATATCCAAGGCTTGGCCTGTACCTAGGGCAACGACTTTGATATCAATTCCGGTTGATTGTTTGAAGGCAGGCAAAAGGTGGGCAAACAAGCCAGATTGTTCGGTAGAGGTGGTAGACGCCATGACCATTTGAGGGGCTTGCGCAAATGAAATATTTGAAGTCGAGCAAAGTAACACACCCAAGGCGACAACAAATTCAAACAAAGACTTGCCTTTATTCACACACGTTCTCCTCTTAAAAACAAATACGCTTCTGGGTGCGAGTTTTCCAGCGGTTGATTGAAAAAATCAGCAGTTGGCAGGTCCGCAAGAATTCTGCCGCTCTCCAAATAAATGACTCTGGTTGCCAGGCGCTTGACTTGGCCTAAGTTGTGGCTACTGAAAAGCAATGTAGTTGCGTGATCGTTAATCCAGTCTTGCATGATGCGTTCGACTTCACGTTTCGCATGCGGATCCAAGCTCGATGTCGGCTCGTCTAGCAAGATGCATTGTGGTTGCACGGCCAATGCACGCGCAAATGCCAATCGCTGTTGCTGCCCGCCTGACAAGGTTTTAGCATTTCGATGCGCCAAATCTTGCAGCCCGACTTGTTGCAGGGCTTGCATGGCTTGCTCTTTGGCTAAACGCCATTGAATACCTTGTATCCACAAGCCCATCGCCACAAAGTTGATAACCGAGGTACGCAACATATAGGGACGCTGAAACACCATCGCCTGCTTCACTTCTGGTTGCCATAACACTTCGCCACGGGTGACAGGCAACACGCCATGCATCACCCGCAATAATGTACTTTTGCCTGAACCATTGGCACCTACAAATGCAATACGCTCTCCGCTTTGCACGGCTAAATCTATTGATTGCAATGCGCGATGTGGACCATACTGCACGTCTACGCGCTGGAGAATTAATTGCGGCGCTCGCTGGGTCTGAGAAGCTTGGTGGTTTTCAACTTTAACGGTCATACCCAACCCTTTTGCAATGGCTGGGCAGTTGCACCGTCGACACGCAAGCGCCAACTTTTGATAACACCCACCAATACATTTAAAACTAAAACCACTACCAATAAGACTAAACCTAGTGCCAATGCAAGCGGCAAATCACCTTTGCTAGTCTCTAGGGCAATTGCAGTCGTCATGACGCGCGTGAACCCTTCGATATTGCCCCCTACCACCATCACAGCGCCTACTTCAGAAATAGCACGTCCAAATGCAGTGATGACGATCGTAAGAAACACATAGCGCTCATCCCACACCAACAATAGGCTACGCAAACCAATACCGGCTCCTATGGATTGCAACTGTTCACCATGCTGCCGATCTGCGTCTTCAATACATTGCCGTGTCAGCGCAGCAACTACTGGAAACACCAAGACAGATTGCGCCAACACCATCGCTTTCAAACTAAATAGCCAACCCAAATGACCCAAGGGGCCACTGCGTGACAGCAGAAGATACACGACCAAACCCACTACAACCGAGGGCAATGCCAACAAAGTGTTGAGCAATATCAGCAATGCCCCTCTGGCTTGAAAACGCACAACAGCCAACCAAGCACCAAAACAAACGCCTAGAACACCAGCGATTGCAGTTGCCCACACACTGACCCACAGGGAACGCGCAACCACGCTCCATAGCATAGGGTCTTGGTGGGTAATTAATTGAAACGCTGCAACTGCGCTATCAGTCAAGGAGGACATAAAAACGGAGATTTGATCGTCACTATCGTAGCGTGTAATACGACTTGGATGCATCCGCAAACACCCTTGCGGGGATAATGTGAAGATGAATTCCCCTATTCCAAGACTTACTTCCCTCTCTCATGGCGGAGGTTGCGGTTGCAAGATTGCTCCGCATATCTTGCGTGATATCTTGAAGAACACAAACAACTTTGCCATGCCGGAGCAGTTGCTGGTAGGCATTGAAACCTCAGACGATGCTGCCGTTTATCAACTCAATGATGAGCAGGCATTGATTGCCACGACAGACTTCTTTATGCCCATTGTTGACGACCCATATGACTTTGGTCGTATCGCTGCTACCAATGCCATCAGCGATGTGTACGCAATGGGTGGTAAGCCCATCATGGCCCTAGGCATTGTTGGCATGCCCATCAATGTGTTGCCGATTGAAACGATTGGACGAATCTTGCAAGGCGGTCAAGATGTTTGCCGTGATGCTGGTATTCCAATTGCGGGGGGGCATTCCATCGATTCAGTCGAACCTATCTACGGCCTAGTGGTGATGGGTTTGGTGGATCCTAAGCAAATTAAGCGAAATAGTGCAGCAGAAATCGGTGATGTGGTGGTTTTAGGTAAACCCTTGGGCGTTGGTATTTTGTCTGCTGCGTTAAAAAAAGAAGTGTTAGATGCCAAGGGCTATCAAGCACTTATGCAGTCCACTACGCAACTCAATAAACCGGGTGCAGCATTAGCCGCTTTAGAAGGCGTACATGCTTTGACAGATGTCACGGGGTTTGGTCTTGCGGGTCATGCTTTGGAACTAGCCCGAGGCGCAAAAGCGCAAGTTGTAATTGATTGGAACAAAGTACCTTTGATCGCTGGCGCATACGACTTGGCTGCAGCTGGGCACATTACTGGTGCATCTGGTCGCAACTGGGTGGGTTATGGCCATGAAGTTCATCTGCCAGAAGGGTTTGATCCCGTGAATCGCGCGCTCTTGACTGACCCACAGACGTCTGGGGGCCTGCTAGTAACTTGCGGGACAGATTCTCTAGAAGATGTGCTCGATATATTTCACAACACTGGCTTTGAAAACGCAGCGGTCATTGGACAAATCCACCGTGGTGCAGGTTTAAAAATAAATGTTTAAGTACTAATTTTTGGTAAGATAGCGGGCTGTCAAAAAAGGAGGCACCTAGTGTCTAAACTTCTTAAGCTCGCCTTGGGCGTAGACAAAATTAGCGCGCAATTTGGTCATATTGCTGCTTTTGCAGTGCTTGCAGCTGCCATGATTTCTGCAGGCAATGCATTTATTCGTTACGGCTTTGATATCAGTTCTAACGGCTGGTTAGAAATTCAGTGGTACCTATTTGCCGCCACCGTGATGCTTGGCGCGCCTCTTGTTCTCAAATTGAACGAGCACGTGCGCGTCGATATTTTTTACGGTCGCCTCAAAGGCAATGGACCTGTTTACCTTGACCTATTTGGTTTGGTATTGTTTTTATTGCCAGTCATGATGCTTTTGACTTGGTTAAGTTTTCCCCTCTTCGTCAAAATGCTTGTCACGAATGAAATGTCTAGCAATGCAGGGGGCTTAGTCCGTTGGCCTGCCATGTTGCTATTGCCAGTAGGCTTCTTCTGGATGACTTTGCAAGGACTTAGTGAAATCATCAAACGTGTGGCTTATTTGCAAGGCACATTTGAGATGGATACCCATTACGAGAAACCGGTGCAATAAGGAATACGAATATGGAAATGCAAAACTTCGCACCTATCATGTTTGCGAGCCTAGTGCTCACAATGCTCATTGGCTTTCCCGTTGCCTTCTCTTTATCTTTCCTAGGCTTGGCTTGCGGTTTTTTGGCAATCAGTCTCGACTGGTTCCCCGCCAGTTTTATGTCCAACTTGCCACTCAATATTTTTGGCATTCTGAGTAACGATTTGCTGTTGGCCATTCCTTTCTTCACCTTCATGGGTGCAATTTTGGAGAAATGCGGATTGGCAGAAGACATGCTCGATTCGATGGGGCAGTTGTTTGGCACCGTCAAGGGTGGTCTTGGCTATTCCGTCATCATCGTAGGTTTCATCTTGGGCGCCATCACGGGCACTGTGGCCGGACAAGTCATTGCCATGGCCTTGATTTCTCTGCCAGTGATGATTCGTTACGGCTACGACATGCGTTACGCCACAGGTGTTTTGGCGGCTTCTGGCACTATCACGCAACTCGTGCCACCCTCTTTGGTATTGGTGGTGATGGCCGACCAATTGGGCCGTTCCGTTGGTGATATGTACAAAGGCGCCTGGGGTCCGTCCATCATGCAGGTTGCCATTTTTGCGCTCTACACCTTCGCGCTTGGCGTATTCAAACCCCAACATGTTCCTGGCATCCCCAAAGAAGCCCGAACCATGGACGGATTGCATTTGTGGCTCAAATGCTTGCGCGGCATCATCCCTTCTGCATTCTTGATTTTTGCGGTGCTCGGCTCTATGGGCGGCTTGCCTGGTATCAACACAGCGATTGCCACACCTACAGAAGCAGGTGCCATGGGTTGCGTTGGCGCGCTTGTCTTGGCCGCTATGCATAAGCGCTTAAACAAAGATCTCATTTGGGAAGCCATGCACAGCACGATGCGCCTCACCGCTATGGTGGTATTCATCTTGATTGGTTCGCGCGTCTTCTCCATGGTGTTCCAAGGTGTGGACGGTGCCAAATGGGTGGAAGACATGCTCTCTGGCTTACCTGGTGGTCAGGTCGGCTTTTTGATTGCCGTCAACATATTCATTTTCTTTTTGGCTTTCTTCTTAGATTTCTTTGAGATCGCCTTCATCATCCTGCCCATGTTGGGTCCTGTTGCCGACAAAATGGGCATTGATATGGTGTGGTTTGGTGTGTTGTTGTGCGTGAATATGCAAACCAGTTTTATGCACCCACCATTTGGATTCGCACTCTTTTATCTGCGTGGAATTGCCGACACCTTGTTCAAAGAAGGTCGTATCCAAAAGCCCGTTCTCTCAAGCGATATTTACCTCGGTGCAATTCCTTGGGTCATCATGCAACTCGTTTTGGTGGTCATTGTGATTTTTGTACCTGAGACCGTTACGATGTTCTTGGACAAAGAAGAGAAGGTCGATCTCGACAAAGTGGTGATCGAGATGCCCTCTGAACAAGAAGCGCCCTCCATCGACTTGAAACCAGAAGGTGCCTCGCCTAGTGCTGCAGAGGATGCCGCTGCGGAACAAAAGAAAATAGACGATTTATTTAAGAAATGATGCTTGGGCCTGCACCTTTTCGGTTTGAATTACAAGCTGAGAAGGTGGAAGGCTCCGCTTTTACCTTTGCTTTTAAAACGCTCACCTGTGCTGTAGTTCTATTTTGTGGCTATTGGCTTTTGAGTTTATGGCTGCAAGGTAAATTTGGTGGTCATGCAGATCTTGAAGGTCTGCGGCATGCTGGATGGTTTGTATTAGCTTGGGCATTGCTAGTTTGCACCGCTTGGTTTGTGTTGATCAGCCGCACCCGATTAGATGCCTCGGGTATATCGCAGAGCTGGATGTGGACCAAACACTTTGATCTAGATGATTTAGCTGTTGCGCAACTCATCCGCATACGAGGACTTGAATGGTTGATTGCACCTAGACTTTACGTCCGCAATTTAGCCGGTAAATTCAATTTTTTTTATGTCGCTGACCCTACAGTTATGGCAGAGCTAGACAGGCTTTGTAGCGAGCTGAAATCGTTTCGACAAATGTGACTTCCAAGTAGCTTTTTTATCTAAGGCTAGATTTGAGTAATTAATTAAGCAATCAATCGGGCAATAAAAAACCGCGCACAAGGCGCGGTTTTTTGTTCCCTATCGCAAATTAGGAGAGTTTTTGCGCTTGCATGAACGAGTCAAACTTGGCTTCCGTGAAGCGGAACCACAGGTTTGCGTCGGCACGGAACTTGGAGTAATCCGCATAAACTTTTTTCCAACTTTCGTTTTTGGCAGAAATTTCATCATAGAAAGCCATTGCTTCTTTGAAAGCTGCTGCCATCACGTCCTTGGGGAACTCGCGTAATTTGGCACCGGAGCCAACCAACTGCTTAAGCGCAGCAGGGTTACGGGCATCGTACTTTGCCTGCATATCGCTGTGCGCCTGCGCACAAGCTGCCTCAACAATGGCCTTGTTTTCAGCTGACAAAGCATTGAAGGCTTTATCGCTGATGAAGAAGTCCAACTGAGGGCCGCCTTCCCAGAAACCTGGGTAGTAGTAGAAAGGTGCCACCTTGTTAAAGCCCAACTTCAAATCGTCGTAAGGTCCTACCCACTCTGCCGAATCGATCGTGCCTTTTTCTAGCGCAGGATAAATATCGCCACCGGGGATGTTTTGTGGAACAACGCCCAAACGCTCAACCACTTTGCCGCCAAATCCACCAATACGGAACTTCAAACCTTTGAGATCTTTGAGAGATTTAACTTCCTTACGGAACCAGCCACCCATTTGAGCACCTGTGTTACCACCAGGAAAGTTGACCATGTTGTATTTGGCATAAAACTCACGCATCAGTTTCAGACCATTACCTTCGTACATCCATGCTGTCATTTGACGGCTGTTGAGTCCGAAAGGAATAGCGCAACCAAGGGCAAAAGTTTCATCTTTACCAAAGAAATAGTAAGGCGCTGTGTGCGCCATTTCAACAGAGCCTTGCTGAACACCGTCGACCACGCCAAAAGCAGGCATGATCTCACCAGGAGCGTGAACGGAGACTTCAAACTTACCGCCAGACATATTTTTAACGGCCTTGGCAAAAGTATCAGCAGCTCCGTGGATCGTATCTAACGATTTAGGAAAGCTAGAGGCCAAACGCCAGCGAATGGCTGCTTGTGCATGCACCGCTGGAGCTGCACCCGCAGCCAAGATTCCAGCAATACCTGCGTTTTTGATAATGGAACGACGATCCATATGAACTCCTATAAAAAAATGTTGCGAGATTGTATGCACCCATGGACTAGGGGTTTACACGGGTTTTCCCCTGTATTAGTTCTTGACTAATTGAGGAAATTTTTTGGCGATAGATGCACGAATACCAGTTGCGTCCAATCCCAACTCGGATAGTAGTTTGACTGGGTCACCATGTTCAGTGAATACATCTGCAATCCCTAAGGTTAATACGGGCTTTTGGATATCCAATACCTGCAAAGCCTCTAAAACCGCAGAGCCAGCACCGCCCATCAAGGCACCTTCTTCAATGGTCACCAGCGCATCATGGCTTTGCGCGACTTGCGCAAGCAATTCAGTGTCCAGCGGCTTGGCCCAGCGCATATTGACGACTGTGAAGTTGAGAGATTCACCTACTTCCAGTGCGGGATATAGCAAGGTACCAAATGCCAGTATGGCGATACGCTGACCCTGCTTGCGAATTTCACCTTTACCAAATGGCAAGGCATGAAGATCAGTTTGCACTTGCACACCGACACCAGCACCTCTGGGATATCGCACAGCGACGCAATGGTTTTGTTGATACGCAGTGGTCAAAAGTTGGCGACACTCATTCTCATCTGCAGGGCAAGCAATGCTGACGTGAGGAACGCAACGCAAATAAGGAATATCAAATACCCCCGCATGCGTCGCACCATCTGCACCTACGATCCCAGCTCTGTCTAGGGCTAAGACCATCGGTAATTTTTGTAATGCCACGTCGTGGATGAGTTGGTCATAGGCGCGTTGTAAGAAAGTGGAATAAATGGCGACAACGGGTTTGACACCTTCACAGGCCAAGCCAGCAGCAAATGTCAACGCATGTTGCTCAGCAATCCCCACGTCGTAATAGCGATCGGGAAAACGTTTGTGAAAAGACACCATGCCTGACCCCTCACGCATAGCAGGCGTGATGCCCACCAACAAAGGGTCCTGCGCCGCCATATCGCATAGCCACTGGCCAAACACTTGCGTAAATGTGGTTTTTGCAACTGATGTGGCGGGCACCAATCCAACTGCTGGATCGAACTTACCGGGACCGTGATAAGCCACAGGGTCTGCCTCTGCCAACTCATAGCCTTGACCTTTTTTAGTCACAACGTGCAGAAACTGAGGGCCCTCTAAGTTTTTAAGGTTTTGTAGCGTAGGGATCAGGGAATTTAAATCGTGTCCATCAATGGGGCCGATATAGTTGAATCCAAATTTTTCAAACAAAGTAGCGGGCACGACCAATCCCTTTGCCTGTTCTTCGAATCGTTTAGCCAATTCAAAAAGTGGCGGCGCGCCTTTGAGAACTTGTTTGCTAACTTCTTTAGCGGTTGAATAGAAGCGCCCACTCATGAGTTGGGCCAAATAACGATTTAAAGCGCCCACAGGTGGGCTGATGGACATGTCGTTGTCATTCAAGATCACAAGCAAGCGTGCGTCTGTCACGCCCGCATTGTTCATAGCCTCAAATGCCATTCCCGCAGTCATCGCACCATCGCCAATTACCGCAATCGAATGACGCGACTCACCTTTTTGATGCGCCGCCATGGCCATACCAAGCGCTGCAGAAATACTGGTGGAAGAGTGAGCAGTTCCAAAATTATCGAATTCGCTTTCGCTACGGCGTGGAAAACCGCTCAAGCCATGACGCTGTCTCAAGCTAGACATTTGCTCACGTCGTCCAGTCAAAATTTTGTGGGGATAGGTTTGGTGTCCAACATCCCACACCACACGGTCGTGCGGGGTATTGAATACGTAGTGAAGCGCAACCGTTAGCTCTACCGTACCCAAGTTGGAACTCAGATGCCCACCTGTCTGTGCAACGCTATGCAACAAGTACTCACGCAATTCATCTGCCAACGGCTTGAGTTGTTGTCTGGATAAAGCCCGCAAGTCAGCAGGCGAGTTGATCGTATGAAGTAAGTTAGACATTTTCAAGTTTTCCGATTCACTACGCGTTGCGCCAGAGCATCAAGGGTATAGGCAGATGCTAAACCGCTGTCTTGGAGGGCTTTTTGAGCCTCTGCAAGTAATTGCTCGGCATATTCTTGGGCGCGACTTAATCCAAGCAAGGAGACGTAAGTGGGTTTGTCGTTGGCCGCATCTTTTCCAGCCGTTTTTCCCAAGGTAACTGAGTCTGCTGTCACATCTAGGATGTCGTCAACCACCTGAAATGCTAAGCCAATTGCACGGCCATAGCGCTGTAGGCAATTCCAGGTTTCAGCGGAAGTCTCTCCACAAGCAGCGCCCATCATGACACTGGCCTCGAGCAATGCGCCTGTCTTTAAAAGATGCATTTCGCGAAGTTGATGTTCATCCAAGTTCATACCAACACTCGCTAAATCGATTGCTTGTCCTCCCGCCATTCCATTAAGACCTGCGGCACGCGCCAACAATCTGCATAAACGGGCTTGGATAGATTCTGGAATGGTTATCTGCAACGCTTGATCTGCAGAATTATTCTCCGGTGTTAACAATTCAAAAGCCAAGGCTTGCAGTGCATCACCTGCTAACAGAGCTTGTGCTTCGCCAAACTGCACATGCACAGTAGGTTTGCCACGTCTCAATACATCGTTATCCATACAGGGCATGTCATCATGCACCAGCGAATAGGCATGGATCAATTCAACTGCACAAGCAGCGCGAAGAGCCGCAGCGTCGTAGACATCATCATGTACGCCGTTACCGACCGCTTCACGCGCCGCCAGAACCAAGAGAGGACGCAATCTTTTTCCGCCATCCAAGACGGCATAGCGCATAGCCATGCCAAGTCCAGCAGGGGCATCTGGCTTAATCCAATTTGACAAGGCTTTTTCAACAGAACCCAAGCGTTGGGTAGTCCATTGATCTAATTCAATGGGTGACAAAGTGCGCTCTCCCACTATCACGTAGGGGTCCAAGATTTGAGTGAACCGTTATCCAGCACCTTGATTTGTTGCTCGACAGCATCTAGTTGCGCGCGGCAGTAGGCAAGTAATTCAGCACCGCGTTGATATCCTGTCAACAATTGGGCCAATGGCAATTCACCCGCCTCCATATCGGAGACCAGAGTCTCCAGTTCTTTTAATGCAGACTCATAACTAGCTGGAGCAGTGTGTGACGAAGATGGTGTGGGGCTAGCCTTGGGCATAAATGTGCGCATCAATTTTTAAGTAATAAATAAGCATTTTAGAGTGTCTGGGCAACACGCCAAGGCGCGGGTACAATCTGCGTCCCTTGTCAGCTTTCAGTCTGATTTATTTTTCAATCATCTCCCTGTGGGGAGTCTTTAGGTCAGGTCCCCCATGTCTGATTTAAGTCTTCAACTGCAGCAGGCGCAAGCCCAACTACCAGTTAACAGTTATTTTGATGAGGCGCTATTTCAGCGCGAACTGGAGACCATCTTTCAGTCTGGCCCACGCTATGTGGGTCACCAACTTGCTGTGCCCGAATTGGGCGATTATTTTGCACTTCCGCAAGAGAATGAAGGACGCGTGCTCGTTCGTTCCAAGCAAGGCGTGGAGTTGTTATCGAATGTTTGCCGCCACCGCCAAGCCATTATTTTGAAAAATAGAGGCTCGCTTCAAACGCAGGCACAAAGTTCAGGCGGTGGAAATATTGTGTGCCCCCTGCACCGCTGGACATATTCCCCTAGCGGCGAACTTCTAGGGGCTCCGCATTTCGCGCAAGATCCCTGTTTAAACCTTAAGAATTACCCCCTACGCGAATGGAACGGATTGCTATTTGAAGACAACGGCACAGACATACAAGCAGATTTAGCCAACATGGGCCCTCGCAGCGCGCTTGATTTCACCGGCTTCGCCCTTGACCGCGTAGAACTTCACGAATGCAATTACAACTGGAAAACTTTTATTGAAGTTTATTTAGAGGATTACCACGTAGGCCCATTTCACCCTGGTCTTGGCCACTTTGTGACCTGTGAAGACTTGAAATGGGAATTTCAAGATAACTATTGCGTCCAAACTGTTGGAGTCTCCTCTAACTTCGCTACACCCGGTTCAAGCACCTACCAGAAGTGGCACGAGGTATTACTCAAATACCGCAATGGCGAACTGCCTGATCGCGGAGCCATCTGGCTCACCTACTACCCACACATCATGGTGGAGTGGTATCCACATGTGCTCACTGTTTCAACTTTGCATCCCATTAGCCCCAACAAAACCCTCAACATGGTGGAGTTCTACTATCCTGAAGAAATCGTCGCGTTCGAGCGTGAGTTTGTGCAGGCGCAACAAGCCGCCTACATGGAAACATGTTTAGAAGATGATGAAATCGCTATACGCATGGACGCTGGCCGTAAAGCTTTGATGCAACGTGGCGACGATGAAGTGGGGCCTTACCAGAGCCCAATGGAAGACGGAATGCAACATTTCCACGAGTGGTACCGCCGAAAAATGGGTTTGATTACCCCCTAACGCCATAAAAGCAGAGACTTATGCACACCACTTTAATTTCTGTCAAAGAATTACAGGGCCTATTAACCAATCATGCTGACTGTTTGGTGTTTGATTGCACATTTGAGCTCGCCAATCCAAATGCGGGAAACCAACAGTTTGCAGAACAACATATCGCCGGCGCATTACGCGCAGATTTAGATACGCATTTATCCACACATAACGACGCCGAGCGCGCCAATGGTGGCCGTCACCCGCTCCCCAAACGAGAAGTCTTTGCCTCTTGGCTACGTAGCATGGGCGTCAATGACAACACGCAAGTCGTGGTGTATGACCGCAATGGCGTCAATTATTGTGGGCGCATGTGGTGGATGTTGAAGTGGTGCGGTCATGCGGCAGTCGCCGTGCTCGATGGTGGTTTGCAAGCATGGAATGCAGCAGGTGGCGCAACTTCATCAGGCAATTCGGCCACGAACTCATCCAAGGTGGGTAACTTTTCAGTTCGCACCCCTTTGCTACCGCTGGTAGATACGGCCACCGTTGCAGCTAATCTAAACACCGATCAAACACTGATTGATGCCAGAGCTCCAGCGCGATTTCGCGGTGAAATGGAGCCGCTCGACCCTATCGCAGGACACATTCCTGGGGCTCTTAACCGGCTCTACAGTACCAATTTGAATGAGCAAGGTTTTTTCAAAAGCCCTGGTGAATTACGTCAAGAGTTTGAGTTGCTATTAAATGGCAGACAACCAAACACTGTGGTGCACCATTGCGGTAGTGGTGTCAGCGCGATACCCAATGTGCTGGCCATGGAAATTGCTGGATTAGGCCCCACTGGCCTTTATGCTGGAAGTTGGAGTGAGTGGTGCACCACGCCAGGAATGCCTTGCGAAAAATCTCCCGCTGTTTAATGTTGCGCCCACTCGCCTAGCGCAAACACCATCGCTATTCCTGCAAACAACCAAGCCACTTGCGCGGTGGTCTGACTTGGTGACAGGCGTTTCTGTAACTGCGGAATCAAATCAGCCAAGGCGACATAAATAAAACTACTGGCTGCAATCACCAAAAATAA